>DATBWJ010000272.1:0-5668 GCA_036514935.1 Xanthobacteraceae bacterium | reverse complement strand
CGCCCCGCGCGAGGCGACGATCCGCAGCATGGACGAGGTCGGCACCGCGCTCGTCGCCATCGCGCTCGTGCTGTGCGCGGTGTTCATTCCCTCCGCCTTCATCACCGGCATTTCGGGCCAGTTCTACCGCCAGTTCGCCCTCACCATCGCCGGGGCGACCGTGATCTCGCTGATCGTGTCGCTGACGCTCTCGCCGGCGATGTGCGCGCTCTTGCTCAAGCCGCACGACCCGCATCGCCGCGACCGCTGGTGGGAGCGGCCCATCCACGGCTTCTTCCGCCTGTTCAATCGCGGATTTGGCGCGACCGCGCGCGGCTACGGCTGGCTCGCTGCCAAGGTGGTGCGCGTGGCGGCGATCATGCTCATCCTCTATGCCGGCATCGTGGGGCTCGGCGCCTTCATCTTCCGCGCGGCGCCCTCCGGCTTCATCCCGCTGCAGGACCGCGGTTTCCTGATCGTGGCCGCCCAGCTTCCGCCCGGCGCCTCATTGCAGCGCACGGACGAAGTGATGCGGCGCGCGGGCGAGCTTGCGCTCGGCACGCCGGGCGTCACCCACGTCATCAACATCGTCGGCTTCTCGGGCGCGACCTTCTCCACTGCGCCCAACTCGGGCGCCATGTTCGTCGTGCTCGACAAGTTCGAGCGGCGCGCCAAGGACGCGCGGCTTTCCGCCGCCGCGTTGCAGGGCCAGCTCTTCGGCAAGCTTGCGGCCATCCAGGATGCGTTCATGGTGGTGGTGCAGCCGCCGCCGGTGCAGGGCATCGGCAACGCCGGCGGCTTCCGCATGATGATCGAGGACCGCGCCGGCCGCGGCCCGCAGGCCTTGCAGGGCGCCGTCTACGCCCTGATGGGGCGCGCGGCGCAGACGCCAGGCCTGATGCAGGTGTTCTCGCTGTTCGAGACGCAGACGCCGCAGCTCTATCTCGACATCGACCGCAACAAGGCGCAGCTCCTCGGCGTCAGCATGCCCGATGTGTTCAACGCCCTGCAGGTCTACATCGGCTCGACCTATGTCAACGACTTCAACCTGTTCGGCCGCACCTTCCGCGTGCAGGCGCAGGCGGCGAGCCCCTACCGCCTCGACGCGCAGGACGTCCTCAATCTGCGCGTGCGCAACTCGGCCGGCGAGACCGTGCCGCTCGGCTCGTTCACCGTCGTGAGCGACATTTCCGGGCCCTATCGCGTGCCGCGCTACAACATCTATCCGGCGGCCGAGCTCGACGGGGCCGCCGCGCCCGGCTACTCCCAGGGCCAGGCCATCCAGATCATGGAGAGGCTGGCGCGCGAGACTCTGCCCGACGGATTTGCCTTCGAGTGGACGACGCTTGCCTTCCAGCAGATCCGGGCCGGCAGCACCGCGGGCATCGCATTCGCGCTTGGCGTTGTGTTCATCTTCCTGGTGCTGGCGGCGCAGTTCGAGAGCCTGACGTTGCCGCTCGCGATCATCCTGATCGTGCCGATGTGCCTGGTCTCCGCGATAACCGGCGTGCTCCTGCGCGGGCAGGACAACAACATCCTGACCCAGGTCGGCTTCATCGTGCTGATCGCGCTCGCCGCCAAGAACGCCATCCTGATCGTCGAATTCGCCAAGCAGCTCGAGGACCGCGGCCGCGACCGCGCGCAGGCGGCGGTCGAGGCGGCCCGCCTGCGTTTCCGGCCGATCCTGATGACCTCGCTCGCGTTCATCTTCGGCGTCGTGCCGCTGGTGTGGGCGGTCGGCGCGGCCGCCGAGCTGCGCCAGACGCTCGGCACGACGGTGTTCTCCGGCATGATCGGGGTGACCGCCTTCGGCCTGATCTTCACGCCGGCGTTCTACGTGGTCTGCCGCTGGCTGGCGCGGCGCTGGACGCGGCGCGCCGCGGCGCAGCCGCAAGCGGCCGAGTAGGATTGTCCAGATCGCGGGCGCGCGGCAAGCTTGTGCAGGAACGCGCGCGCGAGGAGGCGTGCCATGACCACTGTCACGACCGAAGTTCCCGGCGGTCTGATCCGCTGGCATTACCTGGGATACGTCGCGCTCGCGCTTGTCCTCATGGTGGTCGCGATCGGAAGCAACGAGCGCTGGTTCCTGAACTTCGTCCACGTGATCTGCGGCGTGATGTGGACGGGAATCGACCTGTTCATGGGCTTCATCATCGGGCCGATCGTGCGGCGCATGCCGCTCGCCGCGCGGCGCGAGCTGCTCACGCGGCTGGTGCCGCAGACGCTGTTTTTGATGCCGACGCTCGCCGTCATCACCGGCACCACCGGCTGGTACCTCGCCGAGGACCTCGGCTTCACCGCGCTGCCGTGGCCGCAATACGGCTGGGTGGCGGCCGCCCTCACGCTGGTGGTGCTGATGACGATCCAGGGCACGGGGTTCCTCATGCCCGTCAATCTGTGGGTCTGCTTTAAGCTCCAGAAGGCGAACCCCGACCACAACAGGATCAATCGCGTGATGAGGAACTTCTTTTATGTCGTCGCGCTTCAGGGTTTGATGCAAGTCGCCACCATCGTCATCATGGCGCGCTTCGTCTCGGGGATTTAGCTTCCAGTGACGCGCGCGGGGAAGGCGTGCTAATCAACGCCGCAATTCGCACCGACCAGCCGAGACCCCCTCATGCCCCAGCTCAAGTTCGGCATTTCCCAGAGCGTGCGGCGCACGGAAGACGACCCGTTGCTGCGCGGTGCCGGCCGCTACGTCTGCGATCATACGCCGTCCGGCACGCTGCACGCGGTGGTGCTGCGCTCGCCCCATGCGCACGCGAGTTTCCGCATCGCCGAGGTGGCCCGCGCGCGCGCCCTGCCCGGCGTGCGCCTCGTCATGACGGGGCAGGACACCGCCGGCCTGGGCAGGCTGCCGCTGCTCTTTCCCATCCCCGGTGTCACGATCACGCCGCCGCCCTACGAGATCCTCGCGCGTGAGGAGGTGCGCCACGTTGGTGATGCCATCGCCTTCGTGGTCGCCGACACCGTCGAGCAGGCCAAGGACGCGGCCGAGGCGATCGAGGTCACCTGGCGGCCATTGCCCCATGTCGTGGATGCGCAGGCTGCGCTGAAGCCGGGCGCGCCGCCGGTGTGGCCCGACCGACCTGGCAACGTCGCGTTCGAGACCTCGGCGGGGGATCAACGCCGGACTGACGAGGCGTTCCGGCGGGCGGCGAAGACCGTTGCTCTGACCCTCGTCAATCAGCGCCTTGTCACCAACTACCTCGACACCCGCGCCGTCGTCGCCGAGTACGAGGAAGGCAGCGATCGCCTCACGCTCACGCTCGGCAGCCAGGGCCCGCACCGCATCCGCGACGTGCTGTGCAAGATGATCCTGAACATCCCGCCGGAGAAGATGCGCGTGATCACGCCCGACACCGGCGGCGGCTTCGGCACCAAGCTCTTTGCCTACCGCGAATACGCGCTCGCCGCGCTCGCCGCCAAGCGCCTCAAGCGCCCGGTCAAATGGGTAGCCGAGCGCACCGAGCATTTCCTCGGCGACGCGCAGGGCCGCGACAATCTTACCACCGCCGAGCTGGCGCTCGACGACAACGGCAAGTTTCTCGCGCTGCGTGTCGAGACCATCGCCGACATGGGTGCCTACCTGTCGGCGTTTGCGCCCTACATCCCCTATGGCGGCTCGCTCATGCTGCCGGGCGTCTACGACTTTGCGACCTGTTTCGTGCGCGTGCGCGCGGCCTTCACCAACACGCTGCCGGTCGACGCCTATCGCGGCGCCGGCCGGCCGGAAGCCTCCTACGTGATCGAGCGGCTGGTCGACGCCGCCGCGCGCGATCTCGCGATTGCGCCCGACGAATTGCGCCGGCGCAACTTCATCAAGCCGGGCGCGATGCCCTACACGACGCCGACCGCGAAGGTCTACGATTCCGGCGAGTTTGCCGCGCACATGGCGCGCGCCCAGGAAGTCGGCCGCTGGGCCACCTTTGCCGAGCGGCACGCCCAATCGCGCGCAGCGCACAAGCTGCGCGGCATCGGGCTCGCCACCTACATCGAGGCCTGCGGCGGCGCCGGGCCGCAGCTTGCGATCGTGCGGCTGGAAAAAGATGGCACGATCAAAGTGGTGATCGGCTCCCAGTCGACCGGCCAGGGCCACCAGACCGCCTACGCCCAGATCGTCGCCGAGCACCTGGACGTACCGCCCGAGCGGGTTGTGATGATCCAGGGCGACACCGACTCGATCGCCAGCGGATTTGGCACCGGCGGATCGAGTTCGATTCCGGCCGGCGGCGCCTCAGTCTCGGGGGCTTCCAAGAAGCTCGCTGACAACCTGAAAAAACTGGCCGCCGAGGCGCTCGAAGCCGGGCCCGGCGATCTCGAAATCGCCGATGGCCGCGTCCGCGTGGCCGGCACCGATCGCGCCGTCAGCTTCGCCGAGCTTGCCAAGACTCCCAAGACCGATCTCCTTGCCGCCGAGGATGCCTGGACGCCGCAGACGACCTATCCCAACGGCACGCATGTCGTCGAGGTCGAAATCGATCCGGAGACCGGGGCCGTCGACATCGTGAACTACGTGGTGGTGGACGATTTCGGCGTCACCATCAATCCGCTGCTGCTCGAAGGCCAAGTAGTCGGCGGCGCCGTCCAAAGCATTGGACAGGCGCTGATGGAGCAAACCGTCTACGACGCCGATTCGGGCCAGCTTCTCACCGCGTCGTTGATGGACTACGCACTGCCGCGCGCCGCCGATTCGCCGGCGTTCCATTTCGAGACGCGCAACGTGCGCTGCCTCACCAACGTGCTCGGCGTCAAGGGTGCCGTCGAGGCGGGCACCATCGGAGCGACGCCCGCCGTGATGAATGCCATCGTTGACGCGCTGTGGCGCGCCTACCGCATTCGCCACATCGACATGCCGGCGACGCCCGAGCGCGTGTGGCACGCGATCCGCCAAGGCAAGCGGCTGCACACGCTGTGAGGTTTTGCCGCGCGCGATCGCGTTCCGGCGAATTCACGAAATCGTGATCCCCAAGCGCAACGAGGATGCGGTTGAAGCCATTCCTTGGGACGCCATCGCCTGTTCGCGATGGAATAAGCACATGGCGATGGTGTTCGCCCTCAAGCGCTCGCCGTGCGCATCAAGTCCGTGCCACCGGGCGCTCGCCCACCACCGACAGGGAGAGATAAGGATATGAGCCGCGCCATCCTCGCCGTGACCGCGCTTGCGGTCGGCATCACCGCCGCCGTCGCGCAGCAGGACATCATCGAGCAGCGCAAGGCGCTGATGAAGGCGAATGGGCAGCACGCCGGTATCGTCACACGCATGACTCGCGGCGAGGATCCCTTCGACGCCGGCAAGGCGCAGGCGGCCTTGGCGCAATGGGCGGAGACCGCAGCGAAGTTCCCCACTCTGTTCCCCGACAGTTCGCGCAACGGTGAAACGCGTGCGCTGCCCTCGGTTTGGGAAAAGCGGGCCGAGTTCAGCGCGGCCGCCGCCAAGCTGGCCAAGGATGTTGCCGACAACCGCGATAAGGCCGGCACGCTCGACGGCCTGAAAGCGGCGATGGCGGTCATCGGAAAGAATTGCGGCGACTGCCACAACACCTTCCGCCGACCGCAATAGCGAACATATCCTCTGAATCCGAAGAAATTCGGCATTTCGACTCCCTCCCCCTGCAAGGGGGAGGGTCGGGGTCACTTCGGTCGCGGTATCATCGATTTGACGGCCGCCGATGACCCCCACCCGGAC
>DATBWJ010000271.1:0-3393 GCA_036514935.1 Xanthobacteraceae bacterium | reverse complement strand
GTCGGGGCCGTAGGTCATGAGCGTGCCCTCGACGCCGGGCCCGCCGATCGCCGCGAACTCGTCGTCGGTGATCCCGTCGCCGCCCATCACGGTGGCCTTCACGCCCTGGTCGCGCATCTGGCGCACGATCAGCCCGCCGGTATCGTGCAGTCCGCCCCAATAGACGAGGTCGGCGCCGGAGGCCTTGATCTTGGAGACCAGGGCCGAGAAATCCTTGTCGTCCTTGTTGACGCCCTCGTAGAGCACGTCCTTGAGGCCGCCCTTGTTGATGGTCGACCGTGTCACGTCGGCAAGCCCCTGGCCGTAGGTCGTCTTGTCGTGCACGATGGCAACCTTCTTGCCCTTGAAGGCCTTGAGGATGTAGGCGCCCGCCACCGCGCCCTGCTGATCGTCGCGTCCGCAGGTGCGGAAGATGTTCCACAGCCCGCGCTCGGTGACTTTCGGGTTGGTCGCCGACGGCGTGACCGAGAGGATGCCGTTCTCCTGATAGACTTCGGACGCCGGAATGGTAACGCCGGAGTTGAAGTGGCCGATGACGAACTTCACGCCCTCGGCGGCGAACTTGTTGGCGACCGAGACGCCGTCCTTGGGATCGCCCCGGTCGTCCCCCGCGCTCAGGACGATCTGCTGGCCGAGGATGCCGCCGGCGGCGTTGATGTCCGCCACCGCCTGGTCGACGCCGTTCTTGAGCTGGGCGCCGAAGGCGGCGATGCCGCCGGTGAACGGGCCGGCGACGCCGATCTTGATCTGCGCCGAAGCGGCGCCAGCGAACGCCAGGCCGACGCCCAGCGCCAGGGCGAATGCGATGCGTTTCATGCCGACCTCCCACAGGTGAATGCCCCGCGCCCGTTGGCGCGGCGGGGCGAATGTGGGCGGGATTGAACCGACATTTGCCGCAAAAGTCACTTCCCTTGCGCCGCAATCCACGTCGCCGCGACGGTGTGCCGCGCAGCCGATCACGGCCGCAGGAACCCGTATTGGCGCGTCATCTGCCGCGCGCGCGCGAGGCGGTAGCCGCCCAGCGCGAACACAAGCGCCACCAGCGCGTCGACCCCGTAGTAATAGGGCGCAAGCAGCGTGCCTTCGAACAGCGCAAAGTGGAAAAAGCGCACCGCAAGCCCGATCAGCAGGGCATAGACCACCACCATCCACCACGGCCGCCAGGTCAGCGCCGCCGCCCTTCCGGCGAGCCATCCCGCCCCGCCGCCCAACACCACCGTGAGGAGCAGGAAGACCGCGAAGGAATGCTCCTGATAGAGCCACTCACCCACCATCACCGCCTCCCGCCTTCGAGGTAGGCGGCGCGCACCTCCGGGCGCTCCAAAAGCTCGCGGCCGCTGCCGGTGAGCGTGATGCGGCCGTTGACGAGCACGTAGCCGCGGTGAGCGAGTCTGAGCGCATGAAAGGCGTTCTGCTCGACCAGCAGCACCGTCAGCCGGTCGCGGGCGTTGAGTTCGCCAATCGTCTCGAAGATCTGCTGGGCGATCAGAGGGGCGAGACCCAGCGAGGGCTCGTCGAGCAGCAACAGGCGCGGGCCGCCCATCAGGGCGCGGGCGATGGCGAGCATCTGCTGCTCGCCGCCCGACAACGTGCCGCCGCGCTGGTGGATGCGCTCCTTCAGGCGTGGGAAGAGCACGAACACCCGCTCCAGATTGTCCGCGACGTCCGCCTCGCCGGCGACCACCGCGCCCATCTGCAGATTCTCCAGCACGGTCATGCGCGGAAAGATTCTGCGGCCCTCGGGGGCCTGCGCGATGCGCAGGCGGGCGATGTCGTGGGTGGGCAGCGCGGTGATGTCGGTGCCGGCGAACTCGATCGTTCCCTCGCGGGCCCGCGGGTCGCCGAAGATCGTCATCATCAGCGTCGACTTGCCGGCGCCGTTGGCGCCGATGAGCGCGACGATCTCGCCCTCGTGCACATCGAGGTCGACGCCGGCGAGCGCCGGGATGCTGCCGTAGTAGGCCTTCACCCCGCGCACCGCCAGCAGCGGCGCGCGCGATCCTGCGCTCACAGCCCGACCTCCGCCTCGGCCTTCTCAACGTCCTTCTCGGCAACTCCGAGATAGGCCGCGATCACCTTAGGATCGTTGCGCACGTCAGCGGGCGTGCCGTCGGCAATCTTGACGCCGTGGTCGAGCACAATGATGTGGTCGGATATCTCCATGACCACCGACATGTCGTGCTCGATCAGCAGCACCGAGCTCGCATGCTCCTCGCACAGCCTGAGGATGAGCGCGTTGAGGTCGGCCTTCTCGCGCGGATTGAGCCCGGCCGCCGGCTCGTCGAGGCAGAGCAGGACCGGATCAGTGCACATGGCGCGCGCGATTTCGAGCCGGCGCTGCGCCCCGTAGGGCAGGTCGCCGGCGGGATCGTCGGCGCGTTCGAGGAGGCCGGTGGCAGCGAGCCAGTGGCGCGCTTTCTCGATGGCGGCGCGCTCGGCGCGCGGGTAGCCACCGACGCCGAGTACACCGAGCACGGTGAAGCCGGAGGCGCGCGTGAGCGGGTTGTGCTGGGCCACCAGCAGGTTTTCGAGCACGCTCATGCCGGCGAACAGGCGGATGTTCTGGAAGGTACGGGCGACTCTGGCCTGTCGCGCCACCAGGTAGTCGGGCATGCGCTCGAGCAGGAACAGCGTTCCGCCCGCCCGCCGCAGCCGCCGCTGCCCGCGCCGGGTGAGCACGTCGAGGTCGCGCCAGCCGGCGGCGTCGCCATGGCGCAGCGCGATGCGGCCCTCGGTCGGCTTGTAGAAGCCGGTGATGCAGTTGAACACCGTCGTCTTGCCGGCGCCGTTCGGTCCAATCAGCGCGGTGATCGCGCCGCCGCGCGCCTCGAACGACAGGTCGCTGACCGCAAGGAGGCCGCCGAACTGCATGGTCAGATGCTCGACGCGCAGCAGCGTGTCGCCGGCCTCGTTCATCCGCCCCCCTCCTGCACGAGGTCGCGCGAGATCGCCTTGCGGTGGGCGAGCGCGACCGAGGGCTCGCGCGTCGACACCAGGCCGCGCGGCTTCCAGATCATGATCATGACCATGGCGAAGCCGAACAGCAGCATGCGGTACTGGGTGGGGTCGAAATCGCGGCCGAACACGTGCCGGAGCACGTCGAGATCGCGCAGGATCTCGGTGCCGCCGACCATCGCGACGGCGGCGACGGCGACGCCGATCTGGCTGCCCATGCCGCCGAGCACGACGATCGACAGGATGATCGCCGATTCCATGAAAGTGAAGGACTCCGGCGAGACGAAGCCCTGGCGCGCGGCGAAGAACGAGCCGGCAAAACCGCCGAACAGCGCGCCGATCGCGAACGCGGTCAGCTTGGTGGTGGTCGTGTTGATGCCGAGCGCGCGGCAGGCGATTTCGTCCTCGCGCAGCGCCTCCCAGGCCCGGCCCATCGGC
>DATBWJ010000270.1:0-2961 GCA_036514935.1 Xanthobacteraceae bacterium | reverse complement strand
CGAGCCGCTCGCCGCCAAGATCACCCGCGAGGTCCCCATCCCGACGATCGGCATCGGCGCGAGCGCGGCCTGCGACGGCCAGATTCTCGTGCTCGAGGACATGCTCGGCCTGTCGCCGCGCGTTCCGAAATTCGTCAAGCGCTACTCCGATCTCGGCCCGGCCATCGACCGCGCGGTGGCCGCCTACGCGGCCGAGGTGCGCGCGCGCGTATTTCCGGGCCCCGAGCACGTCTACACGGTCAAGCCCAAAAGTTCGGGTTCCTCTTAATTCGAGCAGGCGGGTCGTCGCGGCGGATGGTTTTGCCACGGCCCCGCCACATCGTTATCCTACTGGCTGTGCGAGCGGCGCGCGTGGGGCGGCGCCGGCGACCTGCGCAGGTTGTTCGTGTCCGACATTTTCCACGAAGTCGATGAGGAGGTCCGGCGCGAACAGCTCAACAAGCTGTGGCAGCGCCATGGCAAGCTGATCATTGCGGCGGTGATCCTCATCGTCATCGCCGTGGCGGGCTGGCGTGGCTACCGGTGGTGGGAAGACCGGCGGGCGGCGGAGACCGGCGCGGCGTTCGATGCCGCCGCCGAACTCGCCGAGCAGGGCAAGCCGGCGGAAGCCGAGGCCGCCTTCGCGCGCATCGCCGCCCAGGGCATCGTCGGCTATCGCATGCTGGCGCGCCTGCGCGAGGCGGAGACGGCGGCCGAGCGCGATGCCAAGGCGGCCATCGCCGCCTACGATGCCATCGCCGCCGACCCCGCCCTCGAGCCCGCGCTTCGCGACTTCGCCGGGGTGCGGGCGGGCCTGCTCATGCTCGACAGCGCGCCGCTTGACGAGATCACCCGCCGCCTCGAGCCGTTGGCCGAGCCCGGCCGCGCCTTTCGTCACACCGCCCGCGAGCTTCTCGCGCTCGCGGCCTTCAAGGCGGGCGAAGGGGCCGCCGCGAGAAAATGGTACGACGCCATCGTGGCGGACGCCGAAACGCCGCAGAACCTGCGCGCGCGCGTCGAGGTGCTGATGGCGCTTTCGGGCGCGAGCAAGAGCTGAGAGGACCCATGCGTGCGCCTTGCGCAATCCTGGCGGTGCTGCTCGCGGGTTCGTTGCTGTCGGGCTGCGAGAGCATCGAGGAAATGACGAAGCTGCTCGACACCAAGAAGAGGCTGCCGGGCGAGCGCAAGCCCGTCTTCCCCGAAGGCGTGCCCGGCGTCGCAATGGGGGTGCCGCCCGAGCTGATGAAAGGCTACCAGCCCCCGCAGGATCAGCCGCCGCTGAGCACGGAGCAGGCCGCGCCAGCACCGGCGCCGGCGGAAAAGGAGCCGCCGAAGCCCCAGCGCGTGGCAAAACCCAAGCCGCAGACCCCAGCGAGCGCGCAGCGCGGCGCACCGCCGCGACCACAGGGGCCGGCCTATTCCCAGACCGCGCCCTGGCCCGCGCGCGAGGCGGCGCCATCGCCGCGAGCGTCCGGGCCGGCACCCGCCCCGCCGGCTTCCGCGACGGCGCCCTGGCCGGCACCGCAAACGCAGGCGGCGTGGCCGGGATCGCCTGCCTCACGCTGACCATTCCTGTCGGACGCGTTCGGCCATGGGGTTCACCGTCGCCATCGTCGGACGGCCGAACGTCGGAAAATCGACCCTGTTCAACCGCCTGGTCGGAAGGCGGCTCGCCTTGGTCGACGAAAGGCCAGGGGTCACCCGCGACCGCCGCGAAGGCCAAGCGCGGCTCGGCGACCTCGCATTCACCGCCATCGACACCGCCGGATTTGAGGAGGCCGCGCCCGAGACGCTGTCGGGGCGCATGCGCGCGCAGACCGAGGCGGCCATTGCCGCCGCCGACGCGCTGTTCTTCCTTATCGACGCGCGGGTCGGGCCGACGCCGGTCGACCGCGCCTTCGCCCGCCTCGTGCGCAGGTCCGGCAAGCCGGCGATCGTCGTGGCCAACAAGGCCGAGGGCCGGGCCGGGGAAGCTGGCGCCTATGATGCCTACGCGCTCGGCCTCGGCGATCCCGTCGCAATCTCCGCCGAGCACGGCGAGGGGCTTGCCGATCTCTACGACGCCCTGCGCGCGGCATTGCCGGAGCTGACCGCCGTCCCGGCGGAGAAGGGGAAAGCCGAAGCGGTGCGCGCGCTGCGCGTGGCCGTGGTCGGCCGGCCCAATGTCGGCAAGTCGACGCTCATCAACCGCCTCATCGGCCAGGAGCGGCTGCTGACCGGCCCGGAAGCCGGCATCACCCGCGATGCGATCGCGGTCGCGCTTTCAGCGCAGGGACGCGACTTCCTCCTCTTTGACACGGCCGGCCTGCGGCGGCGCGCGCGCATCGAGGACAAGCTGGAAAAGCTCTCCGTCGCCGACGCGCTCGAGGCAATCCGGTTCGCCGAGATCGTGGTCGTGCTCATGGACGCGCGGGCGGCGTTCGAGGAGCAGGACCTGCGGCTCGTCGATCTCGTCGAACGCGAGGGACGCGCGCTCGTGATCGCGCTCGGCAAGTGGGATCTCGCGGAAGGTGGACCGGGCGCGCTCGGCAGGCTGCGCGAGGAGGCGGAGCGACTGCTGCCGCAGGTCAGGGGCGTGCCGGTAATCGCGGTCTCTGGTCTCACCGGCGAGGGGCTCGATCGGCTGATTCAGGCCGTCCTCGACGCCCACGCCGCCTGGAATCGCCGCCTCCCGACGCCCGCGCTCAACCGCTGGCTCGGCGAGGCGGTGGCGGCGCATCCCCCGCCGGCCGTCGCCGGGCGCCGGGTGAAGCTCAACTACATCACCCAGATCAAGGCGCGGCCGCCGAGCTTCGTCGTGTTCGGCACGCGCGCCGACGCGGTGCCTGCCGCCTATCTGCGCTATCTCGTCAACGGCCTGCGCGCGGCCTTCAACCTGCCGGGCACGCCGATCCGCCTGACGCTGCGCGAGAAGAAGAACCCTTATGCAAAGCGCGCGGCGGGATAGCCTGGCGCTTCCTCCTCCCTCTCCCCCCCCCCCCC
>DATBWJ010000269.1:0-6825 GCA_036514935.1 Xanthobacteraceae bacterium | reverse complement strand
CGGGACAAGCCCGCGTATGACGATTCAAGACGCATGGAAACCGCTCTAGCGCGCGTCAGGCCATCTCGTTTCGGCGAGCAGCAGCGGCAACGGCTCGATGCCGGCTGCGACCGCAAGTCGCGGCAGCGCGACGCCGGCGATGGTCGTCGTGCGCGCGCGCGCCATCGGCATGCGTTCGGTGTCGGCGGCGAGATCCACGACCAAGAAGACCACGGCTACCGGCTCATAGGGCACGCGCTTGACGCCGACGCCGCGCACCTCGATGAGGCCGGCGAGATGGGGGGCCGGGCGCGCCAGCAGGCGGCCGTTACGCGCCTCCAGCCGCGTGCGGTCATCGGAGACGAGACGGGCGAACGGCAGATCTCCGCGCTCGCCGGCCTGCAGCAGGGCGAGGGCGAACCGTGATTTTCCAGACCCGGAAGGCCCGCGAATCAGCACGGCACGCGCGCCGATGAGGACGGCAGAGGCATGAATGGACGTCGAAGCCCGCTGCTCAGCGATGTCGGTCATGTGCAGACCGCTCCAGGGCAAGGGTTTGTGTCGGTGCTCCGACTATCGTCGCTTCCTGGCCCGGCGCAAGGTCGTCCTGATCCGTTTTTGAACACGCCTCTCCTCACGCGCGGCCTGTGCTTCGAGCGGCGGCGGTCCTTTCCGCGAGCTCTCTCGTCGACGGGAATAGAGGTACGCAGCAATGCCCACGACCAAAAGCGTTACAAGCGCGGCTAGCCCAACCAGAACCACTACCTTCCAAAGGACCGTCACGATCCTACCCCATTAGGCCGCCGGCAGGCGCAGCACGAAGCGGGCGCCGAGCACGTTGCCGCGCGCGTCGAACCGGTTCTCGGCCCAAAGCTCGCCGTCATGCGCTTCGGCGATCTGCTTCGATATCGACAGGCCGAGCCCGGAATTCTGGCCAAATCCCTGATGCGGCCGGTCGGTGTAGAAGCGCTCGAAGATTTTGTCGAGCGCGTCGGGCCGGATGCCGGGCCCGTCGTCGTCAACGATGATCTCGACCTCGTTCCTGAGCCGCCGGCAGGTGACGCGCACGCCCGCGTCCGGCGGCGAGAACGAGCGCGCATTGTCGATCAGGTTGTCGATGACCTGGCCCAGGCGGGAGTCGTGGCCGGGCACGATGAAGCCGTGACCTTCGAATGTCAGGCCCACGGTGACGCCGTCCTCGCGCTTGACCTCGTTGGCCACCGCCACGACGGTGGTCAACAGCTTGGCGAGATCAACGGGCGCCGTTTCCTGCCGCTGCAGCTCGGCGTCCAGCCGGCTCGCGTCGGAGATGTCGGAGATCAGGCGGTCGAGGCGCCGCACGTCGTGCGTGATGACCGCCAGAAGCCGCGCGCGAGAGTCGTCGTTCTTCGCCAGCGGCAGCGTCTCGACGGCGGAGCGCAGCGAGGTGAGCGGGTTCTTGAGCTCGTGCGCCACGTCGGCGGCGAAGCTCTCGATCGCCTCGATGCGGCTGTAGAGCGCACCGGTCATGGCGCGCAGCGAGCCGGAGAGGTGGCCGATCTCGTCGCGTCGGCGGGTAAAATCCGGGATCTCCACCCGTGACCTGATGCGCCGGCGCACGTGGTCCGCGGCGTCGGCCAGCCGGCGCACCGGCCCGGCGATGGTCCCCGCCAGGAACATCGAGAGCACCACCATGACGCCTGCCGCCACCAGCGCGACCTTGAGGATCGCGAGCCGCTCGGCGGTGACGGTCTCCTCGATATCGCCGCCCTGGGTGGACAATAAGAGCGCGCCGCGCACGGTGCGGAACCGCTGCACCGGCACCGCCACCGACACGATCACCTCGCCGCGGTCGCTGATCGACACCGTGCTCGCCTTCTGGCCGTTGAGCGCCTGCACCACCTCCGGGTAGCCCCTGCCATTGTCGGGACCGAGCTCGCGGTAGCGCGGCAGGTCGCCGCGCGCGAACCACTTGCGGATGCCGATATAGGTCCGCTCCAAGAAGCCCGGCTTCTCGGCGTTGGGCGGCGGCAGATCGAAGCGCAAGACGTCGCCCCGGCCATAGAGATTGCGGCTGTCGAGGATGAGCACGCCGTCGCGGTCATAGATGCGCGCGCGCGTGTTGGTCGGCGAGATCAGGCGGCGCAGCACCGGTGCGACGCGCTCGGGATTGATGGGGAATTCGAGGCCGAACAGCGCATCGTCGGGCGGGCCGTAGCTCTCGCCGGTCTGTAGTTCCAGCAGCCGCTCGGGGTCGATGGTGATCGCGTCGGTCTCGACCGTGGCCGAGGCGGCGATGGCGCCGGCGATGATCTCGCCCTGCACCAGCAGGCTCTGCACGCGCGCATCGATCAGGCCGGCGCGGAATTGCGACAGAAACAGGATGCCGACCACGAAGGCGACAAGCCCGACGATATTGATGAAGGCGATGCGGCGGGTGAGGCTCGAAAAGCCCAGCGTGACGAAGAAGCGCCAGGTCCGGCGCAGGAGGCCGGCTATGCCCTCGGCGCGCGAGACGTGCCAGCCGCGGCGGCACCGATCGGCCGCCCGCGCGAACGCAAGCCGCATCGCCCGGCGGCCGCGGCGCACGGGCGCGGCTAGCATTCTCGGCAGCGCGGTCAGGCGCCGGCGGGCGCCGGCGCGCGCCAAGTCCTCGCCGGAACGCGCGGTCTCGGCGGCCGCTTGCGTGCCGCGAGTGGTTCGCTCGAGCACCTCCGGCTCCCTTCGGGCACCCTCGTCAAGGCGATCGATCCGCTGGCGGTTCGCCTGCTCCGGCCTGCTCATGCGAGCGTGAACGGCGCGCGTGGCACCCGCGACCGATTGTCCGGCACGCCGGCAGCGGCACGGCGCGAAGGCGGAGCGGGCCGCGTTCACATCTCCTTGAAGCGATAGCCGACGCCGTAGAGCGTCTCAATCGTATCGAACTCCTCGTCCGACTGCTTGAACTTCTTGCGCAAGCGCTTGATGTGGCTATCGATGGTGCGGTCGTCGACGTAGACCTGATCGTCGTAGGCGGCGTCCATCAGCGCGTTGCGGCTCTTCACCACGCCGGGGCGCTGGGCGAGCGCCTGCAGGATCAGGAACTCCGTCACGGTCAGCGTCACCGGCTGACCCTTCCAGGTGCAGGTGTGCCGCTCGGGGTCCATGCGCAACTGGCCGCGTTCGAGCACCTTGCTCGAATCGGCGTCCTTGGGAGCGCTGGCGTCCTTGGGGGCGGCGCGGCGCAGCACCGCCTTGACGCGCTCGACCAGGAGACGCTGTGAGAACGGTTTGCGGATGAAGTCGTCGGCCCCCATCTTCAGGCCGAATAGTTCGTCGATCTCCTCGTCCTTGGAGGTCAGGAAGATCACTGGGATATCACTTTTTTGCCGCAGCCGCCGCAGCGTCTCCATGCCATCCATGCGCGGCATCTTGATATCGAGGATGGCGAGGTCGGGCGGCGAGGTTTTGAAGCCGTCGAGCGCCGAGGCGCCGTCGGTGTAGGTCATGATGCGATAGCCTTCGGCTTCGAGTGCGATCGAGACCGAAGTCAAGATGTTGCGATCGTCATCGACAAGCGCGATGGTCGGCATGAACCCTCTTAAACGTGATGACGGATGAGTGTCCCCGTCGCTGTGAAGCCCGAAAAGGGGGGCCGAAATGTGACTTTCTTGCAACAAGTATGTGATTCTATTGGGATGACAACCCCGACCGCAAAAGATTCGCCCCTCCGGGCGGGCCGGAGCCGGGTCAGCCGATGACGGGCGCCTCCGAATTCGACGCCAAGGCCGCCGCCCGCAAGTTGTTGCGGGAAGGCCGCTCGGGCGCGCTCGCCACGCTCATGGCGCCGTCCGGGGACCCCTATTGCTCGCTCGTCAACCTCGCAACGCTTGCCGACGGCTCGCCGTTGCTGCTCTTGTCCCGCCTCGCCGTCCATACCAGGAACATCCTGGCCGACCCCCGCGTCTCGCTCATGATCGACGAGCGCAGGGCCGGCGACCCGCTCGAAGGGGCCCGCGTCATGCTGATGGGCAGGGCGGCGGCGACCGGCGATCCCGAGGCGCGCCGGCGCTACCTCGCCCGCCAGCCCGAGGCCGAGGCCTTTGCCGGCTTTGCCGACTTCGCCGTCTATCGGGTGGCCCTGAGCGGCGCCCACCTGGTCGCCGGCTTCGGCCGCATCGTCGACCTCAAGCCACCAGATATCCTGATCGATCTGGCCGGTGCCGAGCCGCTGGTGGCCGCCGAGCCTGAGGTCATTGCCCACATGAACGAGGATCATGCCGAGACGGTGCGGCTCTATGCCACGAAACTGCTCGGCGCTCCCGACGGTGATTGGCGCTGTGTCGGCTGCGATCCGGAAGGGTTTGAGCTGCAGTGCGGCAGGGCCGCCTTGCGGCTGGCCTTCCCCCATCGGGTTGCAAGCCCCGGCGCGCTGCCGCAGGTGCTCAAGACGCTCGCCGAGGAGGCGCGCGCGCTTTAGAGCGCGTCCCCGGCCGCCGAGCCCGGCCCGCTCCGGCAGCCCCCGGTATCGGCGCAACCTATTGATTGTAAACGCGGAATGCTCCAGCAACCATGCCGACCTCGGCGGGCTTGGCAGCGCGGCGGTTCACGTCTATTAGGTCGCGCGCCAGCCGCCGAGGAACTATACTCCGCGCAATTAGCGATGGCGGCATTCGCGGGAGGATTCCGGCCAATAACACGCCGCAGCCGGACGCGTTCGTGGAGGTCAGCTTGCAGGAAACAGGTCTGAGGAACGGCGCCTTCGGCGCCGACAAGGTCGGCTTCAAGGACCTTGCGGCGGTCCACTGGAACCTGCCGGAAGCCGCGCTCTATGAGCACGCCATCGCCCAGCGGGAAGGCTTCGTGGTCCAGGGCGGCGCCTTCTGCGCGGAGACCGGCGCGCACACCGGCCGCTCGCCCAAGGACAAGTTCATCGTCTGCGACGAGCAGACCGAGAAGGCGGTCTGGTGGGAGCGCAACGGCAAGCTCACGCCCGCCCAGTTCGATCTTCTGCTCAAGGACTTCCTTGCCCATGCCCGGGGCCGGCAACTCTACGCCCAGGACCTCTACGGCGGCGCCGACCCCAAATATCGCATCAAGGCCCGCGTCTATACCGAGCTCGCCTGGCACTCCTTGTTCATTCGCACGCTGCTGATCCGACCCGAGCGCGCCGACCTCACCCACTACGTGCCCGACTTCACCATCCTGTGCCTGCCATCGTTCCGGGCCGACCCTCAGCGCCACGGCGTGCGCAGCGAGACGGTGATCGCCATCGACTTCGCCCGCCGGATGATCCTGATTGGCGGCACCTCCTATGCCGGCGAGATGAAGAAGTCGGTCTTCACCACGCTCAACTACTACCTGCCGGCCGAAAGCGTGATGCCCATGCATTGCTCGGCCAATGTCGGCAAGGCCGGCGATGTGGCGCTGTTCTTCGGGCTGTCCGGCACCGGCAAGACCACGCTGTCGGCCGATCCCAACCGCACGCTGATCGGCGACGACGAGCACGGCTGGGGGCCGCACGGCGTGTTCAATTTCGAGGGCGGCTGCTACGCCAAGTGCATCCGGCTGTCGGCAGACGCCGAGCCGGAAATCTACGCCGCCACCCTGCGATTTGGCGCGGTGCTCGAGAACGTCGTGTTCGACCGTGACACGCGCATCTGCGACTTCGACGACGATTCCAAGACCGAAAATACCCGCTCGGCCTACCCGCTCGACTACATCCCGAATGCCTCGCGGTCCGGGCGCGCCGGCATGCCCAAAAACCTGGTGATGCTGACCGCGGATGCCTTCGGCGTGATGCCGCCGATCGCCAAGCTCGCGCCGGCGCAGGCGATGTACCACTTCCTGTCGGGCTATACCGCCAAGGTGGCGGGGACCGAGAAGGGGCTCACCGGCGTTCAGCCGGAGTTCTCCACCTGCTTCGGCGCGCCGTTCCTGCCGCGCCATCCCTCGGTATACGGCAATCTGTTGCGCGAGCTGATCGGCGCGCACGGCGTCGACTGCTGGCTGGTGAATACCGGCTGGACCGGCGGCCGCTACGGCGTCGGCCGCCGCATGCCGATCAAGGTGACGCGCACGCTGCTCACCGCGGCGCTCGACGGCTCGCTCAAGGAAGCCAAGTACCGCACCGACCCCTACTTCGGCTTCGCGGTACCCACCTCGGTTCCCGGCGTCGAGCCGCACCTGCTCCATCCATCCAAGACCTGGCAGAACAAGGCGGAGTTCGACGAGACCGCGCGCCAGCTCGTGCGCATGTTCCAGGAGAACTTCACCAAGTTCGAGGGCCACGTCGACGCCGACGTGCGCGCGGCCGCCCCCGAAGTGCGCGTCGCGGCGGAGTAATGCTCGGCGTTGCTCATGGCGCGATCCGGCGCACGACGGGCAGTCCCGACAGCGCGAGCGCGGTGAACAGCGCGCCGGCGACAAACGTTGCTTGCGGGCCCACCGCGTCCCACAGCGCGCCGGCCAAAATGCTGGCGAAGAGCGTCGCGATCCCCGTGATGAGGTTGAACATGCCGAAGGCGGTGCCGCGCAGTTCGGCCGGCGCGGTGTCGGCGATGAGGCTTGCGAGCAAGCCCTGCGTCAGTCCCATGTGCAGGCCCCACAGCGCAACCCCGAGGCCCACGAGGAGGATGCTCGACCCGAAGGCGAGCACGAGGTCGGCGATGACGAGCAACGCAAAGCCGCCGGCCAGCAGCCGGTAGCGGCCGATGCGGTCCGACAGGGCGCCGGCCGGCCAGGCGGCGAGGGCGTAGACGACATTCATCACCACCATGACCGCCGGCACCAGCGCGAGCGCGAGCCCGACCGACTGGGCGCGCAGCAGCAGAAAGGCCTCGCTGAAGCGCGCCAGCGTGAACACCGTGGCGACGCCGACGACCAGCC
>DATBWJ010000268.1:0-2086 GCA_036514935.1 Xanthobacteraceae bacterium | reverse complement strand
CGCGCGGCCCGCGGCAGCGCCAGAGTAGCCGCCAGCACCACCAGCGCGCCGGCAAGCCACAGCGCCTGCCAGTTGGCGAGGCCCTCGTTGAGCGCAATGTAGCCCGCCGACAGCGCGAGCACGGCCGCTGCAATCGTCTCGGCGGGCTGGCGCGGCCCGACCTCGCGCACTCCGGCGGCGGCCAGTACGGCGAAGGGAACCACCGCGGCCGTGAGCGGCGCAAACGGGAAATCGCGATAGCGCGGATCGAACACCAGGCCGAGCGCCACCTGAATCGCAAGCACGGTCACGAGCGCCAGCGCGGCGCCGAGCGCCAGCGCGAGCGCATCCGGTGGCCGCTCGCTCCGCCGGCCGAGCACGCGCCTGAAGGGCACGGGCGCGCTCTTGCGCACCAGCGCCGCGGTCGCGGCCACCGGCGCTGCAATCGCCACAACCGCCAGCGCGAGCGAGCGCACCCAGCCGCCGAGGCCAAAACTTTCGGACGGGATTTTCTCGATCGCCCAGCCGATCAGGACGCCGGGGATGACGGCATCGACCAGCACGCCGACAAGGATCACCCGCTGCGCCGGAGCGGCAGCGAGGCGAGCCGGCTGCGCCACCCCGCGGCCGGTAAAGAGCGCCGCCGCGAATACGGCGCCGGCGAGCGCCAGCCCGGCGAGCGCCAGCCACAGCCAATGCGGGTGATCGGAGACCGGTCGTCCCCACTCGAACTTCGGCGCCCGCGTGTCCGCCGTCAGCAGACCCCAGTGGCCGCCGACCGTGCCCTCCAACCGCCGTTTCCACGGCTGGTCAAACGCCTCGATCAGGCTCAGGCGAAAGCCCTCGCGATTGGCCAGCGCCAGCACCTCCTGGACCGTGCGCGCCTGGTTGGATGGTGAGGGCAGCGCACCCTCGCGCATGCGGCCCGCGCTCGGCCAGCCAAACTCGCCGACCACGATCTCCTTGCCGGGGAAGCGCGCGGCCACGCGCTGGTGGATGGCCGCAACATGCGCCGCCGCCTCCAGCGCCGGGATCGGGAAGTCTTCCCAGTACGGGAGGACGTGGATGGTGACGAAGTCCACCGCCTGGGCGACATCCGGGTGGCGCAGCCAGAATTCCCACACGTCCGCATAGGTCACCGGCACCGGCACCTGCGCCTTGATCTCGCGAATGATGGAGGCGAGGCCGTCGGCCGACAGTTCCCCGCGCAGCAGTACCTCGTTGCCGACCACGAGCGCGAGGATCACGTCGGGGTAGCGCTGAGCGAGCGCGATGGCGGTGGCGATCTGGTCTCGGTTGAAGTCGGGCATTCGGCCGAGCCACAGGCCCTGCAGGACCTTCAGGCCATAGCGCTGGGCGATCGGCGCGATCTGGTCGAGCCCAAGGTGGACGGAATAGGTTCGCACGCACCCGGTGAGCGGGGCGAGCCGCTTCAGGTCGTCCTCGATCTGCCACGGTTCGATCCGCGTCGAGAGATCAAGCGGCGTCTGGTCGTCGCGGAAGGGCGCATAGGACACGCACGGCAGTTTCTCGCCAGCCGCAATCGGCGCGACCGGCATGGTCACCGGCGCCCCGATGAACCACCAGGCAGCGACGATCACGGCCGACGCCAGCGCGAAAAGTCCAGCGCAAGCCTTCATCGGCGCCCCGGAGACATGGTAGGGTTCGCCATGGGCTTAACGCGCACCGGACCGACTGCCAAGAGCGCAGGTGAGGCGGCCGGCGCCGCCGGACAGACCCAACAGAATCTGGATGTCTCGGCGCAGGACGGGGGGAACGCCGCAATCCGGACGTTTTCGGGTGGTGAGTGAAAGCCCGGGGTCTTCTTCTGACAACAACAGGCAACCATGGTTAAGCTCGTCCTGCGCGCCGCAGCCGTCGCGCTCGCGGTGGCGTCGATCGCACATCCCGTAGGCGCGCCTGCGCAGACTACCGAGCAGAAAGCGGCCGATCCGAAGGACGCCGCGCGCAGCGAGGCGATGCGTCGGCGTATCGACGAGATTGCCGAGGTGGGCCGCATGCTGACGGGACCAGCCGCCAATCCGGAATGCGTATGGCTCGGCCGCCGAGTCATCAGCTTGTTGTGGCGCGACGATCTTGACACCGC
>DATBWJ010000267.1:0-15391 GCA_036514935.1 Xanthobacteraceae bacterium | reverse complement strand
CGCGCCGGGGCGCGCGAGCCTCACGTTCCGGCGACGAAATAGGAGGCAAGCCGCGCGCGAATATTGTCGGCGATCACCTGCGCCGCGCGGTTCTCGGCGTCGCGCAGCCCGCGCGCGCGCGCGAAGCGCTGCTGCTGGCCCGGAATGTCATAGGAGACGCGCGAGAAGGTCTGACCTCGCACCACCACCTTGCCGCTGCCCAGGTCGACGAGCTCATAGCTGGCGTTGATGCCAAAATTCTCCACGTCGGGGCGCGCAGTGGTCACGTCGACGATGACCGAGAGCCGCGTCGAGGCGACGCGCACGCGCAACTGATGGGTCGGCGCGCCCGGCCCGCCGCCGCCCTGCAGGCCGAACAGCAGCGCGTTGCGCAGCTCGACCGCAATGCGCGCTTCCGGCGTGCCGGTCGGCGCCAAAATCTGCTGGATCTCGACACCGCTCAGCGACGCGTGGACGGCCGGCGCGCCGCCGGCCGGGCGCTCGCTGTAGAGGGGCTGGAAGCAGGCCGCCGTCCCCGCCGCGACCGCGAGCGCGGCGGCCAGGCGAAGGATGCGCATCGTTGCTCTCCCCATCTCCGTCACGCGACCACGTTGACGATTCTTTGGGGCACGACGATGACCCGCTTCGGCTTCCTGCCGTCGAGGGCGCGCTGGACCGCCACCAGCGCCAGCACCGCCGCCTCGATGTCCGTCTGGGCGGCGTCGCGCGCCACCGTCACGTCGGCGCGCTTCTTGCCGTTGACCTGCACCGGCAGCGTGATGGTGTCGCGTTGCAGCAAGGACTCGACCACCTCCGGCCACGGCTCGGCGGCGACCAGCGTGTCGTGGCCGAGCGCCGCCCAGCATTCCTCGGCAAGGTGCGGCATCATGGGAGCGATCATCTGCGCCAAAATGTCGAAGCCTTCGCGGGCGGCGGCGCCGTAGCTCGGCTCGCCCGCAAACTCTCGACGCGGATCGTGGACGACCTCTTCGAGCGTGTTCACGAAGGTGTAGATCTTGGCGATCGCGGTGTTGAATTTCAGCCGCTCGATTTCGTTCGAGACGTCGGCGAGCGCCTGGTGGGTCTGCACGCGCAGCGATTTTACCCCCGCCGCTGGCGCCGACCCAAATCCGGCGCCGGGCGGCGGCAGGTGCGGGGCGGCCTCGTTCACCAGGCGCCAGACGCGCTGGACGAAGCGGGAGGCGCCGCGCACCCCCTCCTCCGTCCAGATGACATCGCGCTCGGGCGGGGAATCCGACAGCATGAACCAGCGCGCCACGTCGGCGCCGTAGGTCGTGATGATGTCGTCGGGGTCGACCGTGTTGCGCTTGGACTTCGACATTTTCTCGACCGGGCCGATCTCCACCGGCTCGCCGGTGGAAAGAAGATAGGCGCGGCGGCTGTCGTCGGCTCCTTCCAGGCGCACCTCGGCCGGCGCTGCCCACGTGCCGGCGCGCGTCTGATAGGTCTCGTGCACGACCATGCCCTGGGTGAACAGGCCGGCGAAGGGCTCGTCGATGCCGAGGTGGCCGGTCGCGCGCATGGCGCGGGTGAAGAAGCGGCTGTAAAGCAGGTGCAATATCGCGTGCTCGATCCCGCCGATGTACTGGTCGACCGGCAGCCAGCGGTCGACCGCCTGGCGGTCGGTCGGCGCCGTGGTCCACGGATCGGTGAAGCGCGCGAAATACCACGAGGAGTCGACGAAAGTGTCCATGGTGTCGGTCTCGCGCGCAGCCGGGCGGCGGCAGCGCGGGCACGGCACGTGCTTCCAGCTCGGATGGCGGTCGAGCGGGTTGCCCGGGCGATCGAAGGCGACGTCCTCCGGCAGCTCGACGGGCAGGTCGGATTCCGGCACCGGCACCACGCCGCAGGCCTCGCAATGGATCACCGGGATCGGGCAGCCCCAGTAGCGCTGGCGCGAAATTCCCCAGTCGCGCAGGCGGAAGTTGACTTGGCGCTGCGCGAGGGGTCGATCCCCGCGCATTTGCCCTTCCAGCCGGCGCGCCACTTCCTCCTTGGCCTCCTCGATATTCATGCCGTCAAGGAAGCGCGAGTTGATCATGGTGCCCGGCCCGTCATAGGCGGCCTCGGTGATGGTGAAGGTGGCGGGGTCCTGGCCGGGCGGGCAGACCACCGGCACGTTGCCAAGGCCGTATCTGTTGACGAAGTCGAGGTCGCGCTGGTCGTGCGCGGGGCAGCCGAAAATGGCGCCGGTGCCGTATTCCATCAAAATGAAGTTCGCCACATAGACCGGCAGCTTCCAGTCCGGGTCGAACGGGTGGATCGCCCTGATACCGGTGTCGACGCCGAGCTTTTCGGCGGTCTCGACGATCTCCTGCGCGGTGCCGTGGCGCTTGCACTCGGCGATGAAGGCGGCAAGCGCCGGATTTTTGCGGGCGGCCGAGGTCGCCAGCGGATGATCCGGCGCCACCGCCATGAAATTTGCGCCGAACAGCGTATCGTGGCGCGTGGTGAAGACGTCGATCTCGCGCTCGCCGCCGGGCGCGCTCGCCGGATCGAGCGCAAAGCGGATCAGCAGGCCCTCGGAGCGGCCGATCCAGTTCTTCTGCATCAGCCGCACTTTTTCCGGCCAGCGCTCAAGCGTATCGAGGGAATCGAGCAGGTCCTGCGCGAAGGCGGTGATCTTGAAGAACCACTGCGTCAGCTCGCGGCTCTCCACCGGCGCGCCCGAGCGCCAGCCGCGCCCCTCGATCACCTGCTCGTTGGCGAGCACGGTCTGATCGACCGGGTCCCAGTTGACCTTCGACTTCTTGCGCTCGACCAGGCCCGCGGCGAGGAAGTCGAGGAACATTTTCTGCTGGTGGCGGTAGTAGGCCGGGTCGCAGGTCGCGATCTCGCGGCTCCAGTCGAGCGAGAGCCCCATCGACTTGAGCTGCGATTTCATGGCCGCGATGTTGTCGTAGGTCCAGGTTTTGGGGTGGACGCGGCGCTCCATGGCGGCGTTCTCCGCCGGCATGCCAAAAGCGTCCCAGCCCATGGGGTGGAGCACCGAAAAGCCGCGCGCGCGCATGAAGCGGGCGACCACGTCGCCCATGGCATAGTTGCGCACGTGGCCCATGTGGATGCGCCCCGACGGGTAGGGGAACATTTCGAGCACGTAGTATTTTTCGCGCGGATCATCGTTGCGGGTCGAAAAGATCGCCCGCTCGTCCCAGATTTTCTGCCAGCGCGGCTCGGCCTCGCGGGCATTGTAGCGGTCGGATTTCTGCGATTCGGGAGGCATTTGCCGGGTGTTTTAGAGGCCGGCGAACGGATGGGGAAGGGGCTTTGGCCGCGAACAGCGATGAGGTAGACTGATCATATGAGCCAAAAGGTCAAAGAAATCCTCCAGCACGTGGAATCCTGGCCGGAAGAGGACCAGGAGGAGTTGGCCGAAGTCGCGCGCGACATCGAGGCGCGCCGCACTGGTGTGTACCGCGCCACCGCGGAAGAACTGCTCGCGCTTGATGCCGCCGAGCAAAGCGGCATCGCCAGCGACGAGGAAGTGGAAGCGGCCTTCCGTTCGTTCCGGCGGCAATGAAGATCGAATTCACGAACCGCGCGGTTCGTGACCTGCGCGAGATTTCAGCATACAGCCGCCGGGAGTTCGGCGATCGTGTTGCGGCCGCGCTTGAAGGCCGCCTGCGCGAAGCTGTGGCGCAGATCGCACGCGCGCCTGAGAGCGGTCCGCGTGTCGAGCAGCGGCCCGGCATGCGTGTTGTGCCGCTCGTGCGCTATCCCTTCAAAGTGTTCTACCGGATCGTTGGCGACACTGTGAGGATCGTGCACATCCGGCACACGGCGCGGCGGCCGTGGTGAGCGATTTGGACGGCTCAAGGAGCAGCGGTGAAGCGCTTTGCGATCGTGATCGAGAAGGCGGAAGGACGTGGCGGATTACGCTCCGCTGATCCGCCCTACGCGCTCGTCCCAGATTTTCTGCCAGCGCGCCTCGGCCTCGCGGGCGTTGTAGCGGTCGGATTTCTGCGATTCGGCGGTCATTTGTGGCTCTTTCTAGAGCCGCGTAGAGGATTGGGGAAGGGGTTTGGCGGTAACAAAGCAAGATCCCGTGTGCCGGGCGCAGCGCGAAGCGGTGCGCTGCAGACCCGGGACCCCTATTGGAATCATTTACCGGGGTCTCGGATCAGCGGTGCACTGTCAACGGGGGAAGCAAGCGTAGCCCGGATTGAGCGGAGCGAAATCCGGGACCATATCCCAAGTTTGGGGGCGGCCACCCGCATTTCGCTTCGCTCAATGCTACGTGTTGATCGTCACGCCGCCTTGATCCGCTTGACCTTGATCGACGCCGCCCGCTGCCTGATCTGCGCCAAGTCATAGTTCATCTGCATGCGCAGCCAGGTATCGGCGGTGCTGCCGATCGCCTTCTCCAACCGCACCGCCATCTCGGCCGTCACGCCGCTGCGCCCGGAAATCACGTTGTGCAATTGCTGTCGCGTGATCCCGAGTCCCTTAGCGGCTGCGCTGATCGACACGCCAAGCTCCACAAGGGTGTCTCCGACCAATTCCCCCGGATGGGGCGGATTCTTCATCTCCAAAGGCATGGCATTCAACTCCTTCAATGATAGTCCACAAGGTCAACGTCGAAAGCACTGCCGTTCTCGAACCGGAAAACAATTCGCCAATTCGCGCGCACGGTGATCGACCAGAAGCCTTGCAGGTCGCCCTTCAGCGGGTGCAGCCGAAAGGTCGGGACATCGAGATCGGCGATTCTCCGCGCAGCGTGCATCAAGCCCAAAATCTGCGTGATCTTGCGGAGGTGCTCCGGATTCACCCCTCGCGGATTGTCGTCCCCGAAAAGCTGCCTCAATCCTCTGTGTCGAAAGCTCTCGATCATGTCGCCTCGACTGTTCGGCGGTAATGTAAAAGACTACTGTACATATGTCAAACGCCATTTGACAGCACGCAGGATGGGTTGAGCAAAGCGAAACCCATCGCGATGTTTGAATTGTGGAAACCGAACGATGGGTCTCGCTTCGCTCGACCCATCCTACAATCTGCTACGGCTGCCGATCGTCCTTCGCCAGATGAACCCGCACGCGGCCGGGCTCGACGATCCAAAGCTCGCCGGTAACTGGCCTGCTCGCGGCGAGCGCGAGGAAGCCGGGCAAGCGGGCTTGCAGGCGCGGCAGCGAAGCCGGCCCGCCGAGGTCGAGCACGACAATGCCGGCACTCCGCTCGGGCGGAAAGCGCGGGACTTGGCCGAAGTCGCGATCCAATGTGATCAAGGTTCGGCTTTCCGCAATGCAAGCCTCGAAGACGATTCTGTCCGCTGCGCCGCCAAGCCCCTGCTCCCGCACGTCCGTCACGTCATGGCCGCGCTGCCGCAGGAATTCGATGCCGCTGCGGCCGCTGTTCTCATCGACCTTGATCTTCACTCCGCCGGCTCCAGCGGAACCGGGATGATCCGCTCGCGCGCGGCCTCGGCGCCGTAGGCGATGGCGGCCAGGATGTCATCGCGTGTGAGCTGCGGATACTCGGCGCGCAGCTCGGCTTCCGACATGCCCTGGGCGAGCAGGTCGAGAACGAGCGAAACCCAGATGCGCGTGCCCTTGATGCAGGGGCGGCCGCCGCACACCTGCGGGTCGATGCTGATGCGGTCCAGCGGATTGGGCATCGCGATCGCTTTGGGCTCAACAACAAACGTCATCAATATAGCAAGCGTAGGCTGGATGCGCGTAGCGAAATCCGGGAACCCGCGGCTTGGCTGACTCCGCATTTCGCGCTCCATGCAGACTACTTGCTGACGACGCCGCGCTCGACGGAGCGCGGCGGGGCTTGCCGCCTTTGAGTGGCAGCGCCCGCGCGTGGTATGAAGGCGGCCATGAACGCGAAATCCGGCACCACGCCAGTCGAAAAGCTCGGTCTCGTCACGGTGCGCCACGAGATCGCGCACGCCTGCCGCGAGGCCGGGCGCGATCCGGCCTCGGTGACGCTGGTGGCAATCGCGAAGACGTTCGGCCCCGAGGCGATCGCGCCCGTCATCGCGCAGGGCCAGCGCGTCTTTGGCGAGAACCGCGTGCAGGAAGCGCGCGCGAAATGGCCGCCGCTCATGGCGCGCCATCCGGGCATCGAGCTGCATTTGGTCGGCCCGCTGCAGTCGAACAAGGCGCGGGACGCGGTCGCCCTATTCGACGCCATCCATTCGGTGGACCGGGCAAGCCTGTGCGCTGCGCTCGCCAAGGAGATCGACCGGCAGGGGCGCAAGCCCGTGTTGTTCGTCGAGATCAACACCGGTGCCGAAGCCCAGAAGGCGGGCGTGCTGCCGGAGGCCGCCGACGCCTTTATCACGGCGTGCCGGCAGACCTATGACCTCGATATCGGCGGTCTGATGTGCATTCCGCCGCTCGACGAGGCGCCGGCGCCCCATTTTGCCCTCACGGCCAAGATCGCGGCAAGGAATGGATTGAAGCTCTTATCCATGGGCATGAGCGCCGACTTCCCCATTGCCATCCGCTTTGGTGCCACCCACGTGCGGATTGGTAGCGCGATATTCGGCGCCCGGCACTAGCCAAACAGGCATTATTCGTGCGCGCAATCCAGCGCTGACCAGGCGGCGACAAAGGCTCCGCCGCAGACGCCCGCCATCCTATCTATTGAATCTGAATTCGTGTCTTTGGCCCGAGCAGGCCCACGAGCCACCTCAGCCGTGCGGCCGGCAGCGCGACGCAGCCCGCGGTGGGCGCCAGTCCCGGCCGCGCCACATGGATGAAGATCGCGCTGCCGCGGCCGGCCACGCGCGGGCGGGTGTTGTGGTCGAGTTCTACGATGAGGTCGTAGAGCGCGTCAGCGCGCCACAGCCGGTCGCCGGCTTGGCCTGTCGCCCGCTCGACCGCACGATTATACCGCCAGTCGCGCGGGTCCTCGCACCAGGCGTCCTCGGGCCTGATCCGGCGGGCGGGCAGCCGGGTGCTCGGACGGACCGCGCGATCCGCGCGCCACCACAGCCGCGCCGGCCGAAACACACCGCGCGGGGTGGCGCCGTCGCCCTCGCGCTTGTTGGCCCGGATGCCGGCACGGCCGAGCGCGACCGCGATGTGCTGGGCTGCCACGATCAGGACGCCGCGCGCGCGCTCGCCTGGGCGGGCGCGCACGCGGATGGTAGCCGCCGCGCGCTGGCGCGGGGACTCTGAGGCGGCTCGCTCGCGTCGGTCGGCCATCGTGGGCGGGCCCAACTGGCTTGCTCTTTTACAGGCGAATGCTCTATGTCGGCCACACACGGCTGTCCTCCGAGGCAATGATGGCCAACACCCGTACCATCCTGATCGTGGACGACGATGCCGAGCTGCGCGAGGCGCTGGTCGAGCAGCTCTCGCTGCACGAGGAATTCGAGGCGATCGCGGTCGACACCGGCAGCAAGGGCGTGCAGGCCGCGAAGGCGGGAAAGATCGACGTCGTCATCATGGATGTCGAGCTGCCCGACATCGATGGCCGCGAGGCGGTGCGCATCCTGCGCAAGAACGGATTTAAGGCGCCGATCATCGTGCTGACCGGCCACCATACCGACTCCGACACCATCCTGGGCCTGGAATCCGGCGCCAACGACTATGTCGCAAAACCGTTCCGCTTCGCGGTGCTGCTCGCGCGCATCCGCGCCCAGCTTCGCCAGCACGAGGCCAGCGAGGACGCGGTGTTCGCCATCGGGCCCTACACGTTTCGGCCAAGCTCGAAACTCCTGGTCAACGCGAGCGGCGGCAAGGTGCGCCTGACCGAGAAGGAAACCGCCATTCTGCGCTATCTCTACCGCGCCGGGCAGAAGGCGGTGCCGCGCGATGTGCTGCTGCAGGAAGTGTGGGGCTACAATTCCGGCGTGACGACGCACACGCTCGAGACCCACATCTACCGGCTGCGCCAGAAGGTGGAGAAGGACGCAGCCAACCCCGCGATCCTGGTGACCGATGCCGGCGGCTACAAGCTGGTGCCGTAGGCGGCGCGACGCGCCGACCTCAGCGCGCCGACGAACATTCGGCGCTGCGCGCGGGCCATGAGCATCGAGGACGACATCGCCTTCCTGGAGCGGGTGCCGACGCTGGCGGTGCTCGGCCGCTCGGCCCTGCGGATTCTGGCGATCGGCGCCGACAACCGTTACGTGCACACCGGCGAAGTTCTGTTCAGCGTCGGCGATGCGGCTGATGCCGCCTTCGTGGTGCAGCAGGGCTCGTTCGGCCTGAAGGCGCGCGGTTCGGATCAGGAGGAGGCGAGCGTTGCCGGGCCGGGAGCGCTGCTCGGCGAATTCGCGCTGCTGACCGAGACCACGCGCACGGCGACGGCGACGGCGCGCGAGCCGTCGAACCTTTTGCGCATTCCGCGCGGGCTTTTCCTGAAAATGCTCGAAGGCTTTCCAGACGCGGCCTTCCAACTGCGCAACCACATGGCCGCGCGCGCCGAACGCACCGCGCGCGAGATGGCCGCCGTGCGCCCGCTGCTGACGCGCGAGCCGGGCGAAGGATAGCGCGGGCAGGAGATTGCCACGCCCCCTGGGCTCGCGATGACGATGTTGGGGCCTGGTACTCAGGCCGCTTTCTCGGGAGCGGCCCGGCGCGGCACCAAACGCTCGCTGGCGAGCGCCTCGCGGGCGCCGGCTGTTCCCGCCTCGTGGTATTCGGCGTCCTCGTTGACCTCCCACACGTCGTAGAGGCGCTTGCCGGCAAGGATGTTTCGCGCGGTGAGCATGGCCGTCATCATGGCATGGTCCTGGTTGTTGTACTTGTGCATGCCGTTGCGGCCGACCAGGTGCAGCGTGGGATAGCTTGCGTCGAGATCGAGCCGGACCATCATCATGTTGTGGCGATAGTCGTCGTCATAGACCGGATAGGCCTTGGCCTGGCGCACGACGCAGCCGTCGACCACGTCGGCGGCGGAGAACAGGCCGATATGGGCGATCTCCCGCTTGGCGAGCGCGATCAGGTCGGCGTCGGGCGCCGACCACAGGCCGTCGCCCTCGAAGCAGAAATATTCCAGACCGAGGCAGGTCATGCCGTCAGGCGCCATGTCGGGCGACCACGAACGGAAGTTTTGCACCCGCCCGACCCGCACCTCCGGGTCGTGGATGTAGACCCAGTTGTCCGGGAAGAGGTCCGGCTTGTTCGCCATCAGCGCGACAGTGAGAAAATCGCGGTAGCGCAGGCGGCGGGCGTGGAACAGGGAGATCGGCCGCGGCATGATCCGCTCCATCAGATCGCGCACGGGCGCTGAGCTGACGACGTGGCACGCGCTGAAAGTCTCGTGGCCGCCGTCGGCGGTGACGACCTCGATCCGCCAGGTCTTGGCTCGGTCGTCGAACGAAAGCCGCTTGAGCTCGCGGCCCATCAGGATGCGACCGCCGCGCGCGCGGATTTTGTTCGCCGCGGCTTCCCACATCATGCCCGGCCCGCGGCGCGGATACTGGAAGGTCTCGATCAGTGTCTTGACGCCGGCGCCCGCCGGTGCAGCGCTTGCCCGCTTGAAAGAGCGGTTGAGCGCGTTGGCCACTGCCACGCGCAGGTCGAGGCCCTTGATGCGCTGCGCAGCCCAGTCGGCGGAGATCTCGTCGCACGACATGCCCCACACCTTCTCGGTGTAGGTCTTGAAGAAAATGTCGAACAGTTTTTCGCCGAACTGGTTGCGCACCCAATCATGCAGCGTGCGCGGCTCGCCGATCGGAAAGGTCTTGGCATAGGCATAGGACAGCACGCAGGCGGCGCTGGTGACGACGCCGAGGTTCGATAGCGCCTCGAACGCGCTGAGCGGGTAGGAATAGAATTTTCCGCGATAGAAAATGCGCGACAGCCGCGGCCGCTCGATGAGGTCGTCGGGCAGGATCTCGCGCCAGAGATCGACCACCTCGCGCGCCTTCGAGAAGAAGCGATGGCCGCCGATGTCGAACAGAAAATCCTTGTAGCGGACGGTGCGGCTGATGCCGCCGACATAGACCGGGTCCTTTTCGATCACGATGACGGCGGGCGTGTGCTTGGTCAGGCAGTAGGCGGCGGTCAGGCCGGCGGGTCCTGCTCCGATTACGAACACATCGGTATGGGTGGCCATGGCGCGGCGTTCCGATCAGAACGGCCGGCGCGCCCGGCTGCGCGGGGCGAACGCGAACAGCGCATGACCGGTGTAGGCGATGACGGCGCCAGCAGCCGCGCCGCACAAGAGCGCGGCTTGCGGCAGCCACGCGAACACCGTCAGCACGAGGGCGGTGAAGATCACAAAGCTCGCGCCCTGCGCCATCAGCGTGACGCTGCCGTAGCGCACGGCCTCCACGGCCTGGGGGCGACCGCTCGCGTCAAAAGTGAGCGCGCGATTGAGGCGCCAGGTGACCATGGTCGCAAGGGTCAGCGAGACCACGCGCGTCATGATCGGGTGAGACACATGCGCAGGAATGACGGTGAAGACGGCAAGATCGGTGAGGAGCCCGAGGCCGCCTACGCACAGGAAGCGCAGCGGACGCGGCAGACGCTCGATCCGCCGGCGCAGCCAAGCCGGCTGTTCCGCCCACGCCGCGTCCTCGCCGCCAGAGGTGCTGGGCATGACGACCGTCCCCGTGGTGGCCCGGCCTCCGATGTGCCGGGCGCGTTTGGGGCATCCTGCCCGCAGGTTTGTTAACGGGGGTGCCTGGGCTGCGCGGTCAATTGCACGCAGGATTAATGGAAACTCAAGGCTCGTGCGCAAAGTCTCGGCAGGCGCGCGTGCGCGCTCCACACGCCATTCCGCGGGAGTCGGCCGATGCCGAGCGCGACGCGTGCGAACTTCGCCATCCTGCTCGGCCTTGCCTGGATCATCGCATCAGGCTGGCTGCTGTGGCAGTTCTGGGCGCCGACCGCCGACATGCTGACCGATCCCGACGACGCGATGCGGCTCGTCCAGGTGCGCGCGTTCCTCGCCGGCAGGGGCTGGTTCGACCTGTTCGAGCCGCGGGTCGATCCGCCTGCCGGCTACGTGACGCACTGGTCGCGGCTGGTCGACGCCGGGCTTGCCGGGCTCTTTGTCCTGTTCAACCTTTTCGCCGACGGCGCATTGGCCGAGCGGCTGACGCGGGCGCTATGGCCGCTCATCTGGCTCTTGCCGGCGATGGCGGGGGTCGCGGCCATCGCCTGGCGGCTGGCCGGGCGCGAGGCGGCGGTGATCGCGCTGGTGCTGGCCACGTTCGGCCTGCCGGCCTTCCAGCATTTCACGCCCGGCCGCATCGATCATCACAACGTCCAGATCGCGCTCGCCGTGCTCGCCGTGGCGGCCACCGCCTGGTCCGACCGCGCGCGCTGGAGCGCGCCGGCGGCCGGCCTCCTCACCGGGCTCGCGCTCGCCGTCGGGCTGGAAAACCTGCCCTACCTTGCGGTGTGCGGCGCCGCCCTCCTCCTGCGCTATGTGCGCGACCGCGACGGCGGCCCGGCGCTCGCCGACTACGGCTTTGGCCTCGCGGCGAGCACGCTGGCGGCATTCCTGGTCAATGTCGGCCCCGACCAGTGGACCCGCACCGCCTGCGATGCCATCGCGATCAACTGGGCCGCGCCGGTTGTGTTCGCCGGGCTCGCGCTGGCGGTGGCCGGGCGCACCTGCGCAGGCGCCTGGCTGCGATGCGCGGCGGCGGGAGCGGCGGCCTGCGGCGCCCTGGCGCTGTTCATCGCGATCGAGCCGCGCTGCCTCGGCGGTCCCTTTGCCATGATGGAGGTGGCGGCCAAGGCGACTTGGCTCGCCGAGGTGCGCGAAATGGAGGCGCTCGTTCCGTTTGCCGCCGGTGCCCCGGTGATGGGCGCCTGGATCACGGCGTTCCCGGCCGGCGCGATCCTGGCTGCGCTGGCGCTTGCCGGCAGCAAGCAGCAGTGCCGGGATTTCGGCTTTCTGGTCGCGAGCGCGGCTCTGGTGGTGGCCGTCGCCGCGACCATCGCCATGGCGAAGGCCTATTCCTACGCCATCTGGCTCGGCATGCCGCTGATGGCCGCCCTGGCGACGCGCCTGTTCGCCGTGCTCGGGCTGCGCACAGCAGTGGCCCGCCTGGCGGTCGTGCTGGCGCTGACGCCGACCGCGCTGGCGGCCGGCGCGATCGCGGTGGCACAAGCGGCGCTCGATTTCCCGCAGACAGCGAAACGGGCGGACGAGGCCTGCTTCAGGGCGCAAAGCTACGCGCCGCTCGCGCGCCTGCCGGCCGGCCTCCTCGCCACCCACGTCGATTACGGGCCGTTCGTGCTCGCCCTGACGCCGCACTCAGTCATCGCCGCCCCCTATCATCGCCTGTCCGCCGCAATCATCGCCGCCCATGAAATCTTTACCCGGCCCGAGAGCGAGGCGCGCGTCCTCCTGGGCGAGCGGGGTGCAAGCTATGTCGCCATTTGCCGGCATCGCGCGCCGGCGCGGCACGCCGCGGGCGGTGACCGGGGCGCGAGCGAGCGAGTCTCCGGTCTGTGGGACCAATTGCAGGTCGGCGAGGTTTTCGGCTGGCTCGAACCGATTGAGAACGAGCCGGGCGCGGTATTCGCCATCTACCGCGTGCGGGCCGGCGGCGGTTCCTGACGGGCGCCGGCTTCAGGCCGGCGATCGCAGCGGCGCGAAGGCGGCGGGCCGGCGGATTCATGACCGTCTGACTTGCGGGGCCGCGCGACCCTCCTATATGAGCTTTCGGACCCGCGGGGGGCGGCGGGTTCGTCGCCAAGGAGGCGGGACGATGGGTGGTCCGTCGCAGGCGCGGGGCTTGCCGGACGCTTCCGGGTGCTCGCAGGGCCCGGCCCGACCTGCCGAAAAGAGAGGTGAGGATCATGGCCAAAGTCATCGGGATTGACCTCGGCACGACCAACTCCTGCGTCGCCGTCATGGAGGGCAAGACGCCGAGGGTGATCGAGAACGCCGAAGGAATGCGGACGACGCCTTCGATCGTTGCCTTCACCGACGACGGCGAACGGCTCGTCGGCCAGCCCGCCAAGCGCCAGGCCGTCACCAATCCCGAGCGCACGATTTTCGCGGTCAAGCGCCTGATCGGCCGTCGCTACGACGACCCGATGGTCGAAAAGGACAAGAAGCTCGTCCCCTACAAGATCATCCGCGCCTCGAACGGCGACGCCTGGGTCGAGGCGGAGGCCAAGACCTATTCACCCTCGCAGATTTCCGCCTTCATCCTGCAGAAGATGAAGGAGACCGCCGAAGCCTATCTCGGCCAGAAGGTCGAGCAGGCGGTCATCACCGTTCCGGCCTACTTCAACGACGCCCAGCGCCAGGCGACCAAGGACGCCGGCAAGATCGCCGGCCTCGAAGTGCTGCGCATCATCAACGAGCCGACCGCAGCCGCGCTCGCCTACGGCCTCGACAAGCAGAAGCAGGGCATCATCGCGGTCTATGACCTCGGCGGGGGCACGTTCGACATTTCCATCCTCGAGATCGGCGACGGCGTGTTCGAGGTGAAGTCGACCAACGGCGACACCTTCCTCGGCGGCGAGGATTTTGACATGCGCCTCGTCAACTATCTCGCCGACGAGTTCCAGAAGGAGCAGGGCATCGACCTGCGCCGCGACAAGCTGGCGCTCCAGCGCCTGAAGGAGGCTGCCGAGAAGGCCAAGATCGAGCTGTCGTCCACCACCCAGACCGAGATCAACCTGCCGTTCATCACCGCCGACGCGTCCGGTCCCAAGCACCTGACGATGAAGCTGACGCGCGCCAAGTTCGAGGCGCTGGTCGACGACCTGATCCAGAAGACCGTCGAGCCGTGCCGGCTCGCGCTCAAGGATGCCGGCCTGTCGGCGGGCGAGATCAACGAGGTCGTCCTGGTCGGCGGCATGACGCGCATGCCCAAGGTCCAGGAGGTGGTCAAGCAGTTCTTCGGCAAGGAGCCGCACAAGGGCGTCAATCCGGACGAGGTCGTCGCGGTCGGCGCGGCCATCCAGGCCGGCGTCCTGCAGGGCGACGTCAAGGACGTGCTCTTGCTCGACGTCACTCCGCTCTCGCTCGGCATCGAGACGCTCGGCGGCGTGTTTACCCGTCTGATCGATCGCAACACCACCATCCCAACCAAGAAGAGCCAGGTATTCTCGACCGCCGAGGACAGCCAGAACGCCGTGACCATCCGCGTCTTCCAGGGCGAGCGCGAGATGGCTGCCGACAACAAGATGCTCGGCCAGTTCGATCTCGTCGGCATTCCGCCGGCCCCGCGCGGCGTGCCGCAGATCGAAGTCACCTTCGACATCGACGCCAACGGCATCGTCAACGTCTCGGCCAGGGACAAGGGCACCGGCAAGGAGCAGCAGATCCGCATCCAGGCGTCCGGCGGATTGTCGGAGGCCGACATCGAGCGGATGGTCAAGGACGCCGAGGCGCATGCCGAAGAGGACAAGAAACGCAAGGCGCTGGTGGAAGCCAAGAACCACGGCGAGGCGCTCATCCACTCCACCGAGAAGGCGCTCACCGAGCATGGCTCGAAGATCGGCGAGGCGGAGCGGCGCGTCATCGAGAATGCGATCGCCGACCTCAAGGAAGCGCTCAAGGGCGAGGACGCTGCGGCGATTGCCACCAAGACCAACGCGTTGGCGCAGGCGTCCATGAAGCTCGGCGAGGCGATGTACAAGCAGGCTCAGGAGGGCGCGGCCGCCAGCGCAGCAGGCGGCGCCGGCGAGGAGCCCGCAGCGGCCAAGAAGGAAGACGTCGTCGACGCCGAGTTCACGGAAGTCGACGACGACAAGAAGAACAAGAAGTCGGCGTGACGTCCGCCATGATCCGCGCGATGACGATGTGTCATCCTCGATTTGTCTTTTTGACCCCCGGGCTTGTCCTGGGGGGTTGTGTTGCTGCAAACCGCGATCGATGGCCGGCGCAAGTCCGGTCGTGACGCCGAGGGGGAAGGCGTCGCCGCATGGCCAAGCGCGACTATTACGACATCCTGGGCGTCGCCCGTTCCGCCAATGATGGGGAGATCAAGGGCGCCTTTCGCAAGCTCGCCATGCAGCACCATCCGGATCGCAATCCGGGCGACAATGAGTGCGAGCACCGCTTCAAGGAAATCAACGAAGCCTACGACGTTCTCAAGGACGGCGAAAAACGCGCCGCCTATGACCGCCTGGGCCATGCGGCGTTTGAGCAGGGCGCCGGCGGCGCGGGCTTCGGCGCCGACTTCGCCGCGACCTTCGCCGACATTTTCGACGACTTCTTCGGCATGGGCGGGCGCCGCGGCCGCGGCGGGCGCGAGCGCGGGAACGACCTGCGCTACAACATGGAGATCACGCTCGAGGACGCCTTCCACGGCAAGTCCGCGCAAGTCAGCATCCCGACCTCGGTGATCTGCGAGGCCTGCTCGGGCAGCGGGGCCAAGCGCGGCACCAAGCCGAAGAGCTGCACGACCTGCGGCGGGGTCGGCAAGGTGCGCCATTCCCAGGGCTTCTTCACGCTCGAGCGCACCTGTCCGGCCTGCCAGGGCCGCGGCCAGGTCATCGAAAGCCCGTGC
>DATBWJ010000266.1:0-19829 GCA_036514935.1 Xanthobacteraceae bacterium | reverse complement strand
CATTCCTGCGGTCAAACTCCTCCGGGCCGAAACGTCACCCCGTTTGGTCCTTGCCCGACGCGGAAGTCCGCGATGACCGCGCGGCTCGATGCGTCGATCACCGAGACCGTGCCGTCGACGATGTTCGTGATGAACACGAGCCTGCCGTCGTCGCTCACCGCGACGCCGTGGGCCCCCTTCCCGGTGCGGACCGTGTCGACGACATCGCCGGTCGCAACCTCGATCACCGACACGGTGTCGGCCGGCTCGGCCTCGGTGCCCTGATTGGCGACATAGACGAAGCGGCCGTCTGGCGTGGCGTGGACCTGGATCGGCCACCGTCCAACCGCGACCGTTCCGACCTTCGTGCGGCTGGCTGTGTCGATGATCGCGACGCTGTTCTCATCGCGCAGCGAGACGTAGACGCGGGTGCCGTCAGGTGTGAAGCCGACCTGAACCGGCGCGCGCCCGACTGGTATGCGGGCGACCTCAGCAAGCCTTGCGGTATCGATCACCGAGACGTTGCCGTCCTCGACATTGGCGATGTAGACCTCTCGGCCATCCGGGCTGATGCGCAGGCCATGCGGGTAGCGGCCGGTCGGAACGGTGCGCACGACGCTCCTGCGCGCAAGGTCGATCACCGCCACGGAGTTGTCGCCTGAGTTAGTGACGAAAGCGCGTTGCTCCGCGCGATCGACCACCACGTGGGCGGGATGGGCGCCGACCTGGATTGAGGCGACCGGATCGGAGGGAAACTTGCCGGCATCGAAGACGAGGAGCCGACCTTTGGCTTCCACGGCGCCGTGCGCGGCTTGCATTCGGCCGTGACCGTGGGCATCGGCGACCGGCTCACCGACTGTGAGCAGGCGCGCGCCGTCGGCGGTGATCTGCACGTTGTGCGGCGAGATGCGAACCGGAAAGATCGCCACCTTGCCTGAGGCAAGGTCGATCGCGCTGATGGAGTTTCCGTGCTCGTCGGCAGTGTAGACGACGCCTGTCATGTCCAGTTTGGCGACCGGCCGCTCCGGCTGGGTCGCGCTCGTGCCCGTCACGAACAAGCCAGTCGTGACCGCACCGATGGCGGCAGCCGCCGTGACCGAAATGAAGGAGGCTTTCATGCTGTATTCCTTTCGGTCGTAGGAGATTTCATGGACCCCGAACCCGCGCGGCGTTGCCGCCGCCGATCATCGGGTTCCGGGCTGCATCTGACCAGGCTGCATTTGACCAGGCTGCATCTGGCGCGGCATTTGGCCGGGCTGCATCTGACCGGGCTGCATCTGACCGGGCTGCATCTGACCAGGCTGCATCTGACCGGGCTGCATCTGACCGGGCATCTGGCCCGGCTGCATCTGGCCCGGCATCTGGCCCGGCTGCATCATCCCCTGCATCATCTGCATTTGCGTCTGCATCATCTGCATCATCCCCTGCATCATCTGCATCATCTGGCCTTGCATCATCCCTTGCATCATCGGGCAGTTCATCATGCCTCCCGGCATCTGGCCGGGCTGCATTGGTGGTTGTTGCGTCGATGGGGCTTGAGCCGGCGCGGACGGCGTGCCGACGGGAGGGGTCACTGCTTGCGCGAGCGTCGAGGATTGCGTCGGCGCAGCGCTCAGGCGGACGCCAAGCTTGTCGAGCGTCGCCTTGTCGGCCTCGCCGGTAACCGGAAGGTGGTGCTGGGACTGATATTTCCGGATGGCAGCGCGCGTCTCGTCGGTGAGAATGCCGTCGACCTTCACCGCGACGCCTTGCTTGTTCAAAGCATCCTGCAGTGCCCTGATCGTGCCGTCGGACAACGCACCCGACGTCACCGCGGGCGGGGCAGCCTGCGCCAATGCAGCGAAGTTCGCGGATGAGCCGACAAGCATGATGGTGGCGGCCACAGCCGCAGCACCAAGCCGAAGGTTTTTCAGTACTGTTTTCATCGTCGTCTTCCTGTTGCAGTGTCGAGTTCGCTCGAAGGAATCTTGAGGTTGAAGTGGAGTTCGTTTGGGCTGCCGGCGGATGCTCGACGCGCATGCAACGACCGGGGTTCAGCCAGGCAAGCGCGAGCGGCACCTACGAAGACGAGCGGGTGGAAATCCGCTCGCTGCGCGAGGGCGGCAACTCAGGCCAAAATTCGAGGGGGTCGGAATTCGGGCGGGGGCCTCGTCGAGACCACCCCGCTGTGTCGCGGCAGCAAATGACCAGTCGGGCCATCAAGCAGAACAAAGCCTGCGCTCGCGACGTCACCCGTGGCCGGACAGGCGGAACAACATCCGCTCACGCAATTGGCGTGGTGCGACTGAGCGCCGCTTCCGCAACACGGCTCGCCATCCTGAGATATCGCACATGCCAACTCTGACGCAAATGTCGGCACCATGATTGCGACGGCGGCCGTGGTCTTGTGCGTGATGCCGATTGAGGCGGCCGCCTCATTTCCTGGGGCGCGCGCTCGGCCCGGCCCGCTCGACGCCATCATGAACATTGCAAGACCGGCAACAAGCAGGCCCACAAGCGCGCGGGGCGCGGGCGCTTGCAACGCTGCTGCCTTGGGCCGCCGGAACATGGCGCTATGCCTCATGAAATTCTCACATTATATAAGATCGCAGATCAGGTGAGGCACCACATTGATGCAAATCAATTGCAAACCCAACGATCCATCCAGGCACATGACGCTCGCCATGGCGAAGTGAAGAAGACGGCCGCGCCCGAGTGCTTTATTGTCAGCCGCACGGGATCGGCAGGACACGGTTCTCGTCGACAGTGTTCTATCCAGGGTGTCGACTCGGCGCTTCACGCCTGCACAGGCGGTGACCTCGCAAGACGGCACATCAAGACGGCGCATATGCCCGGAATAATTGTTGCGACCATGCGCGATTTGCGATTATTTACTTATGAACGAATTCCGCCCGAGCGCCGGCGCGAACGACGAGCGGTGCCCTCGTGGAGCAGTCCGCCGGCACGTACGGCGTCGTCGCCGCGGTCGGACCGGGCGTCAGCTATCGCGAGACCGAGATCGGCGATCGCGTGATGGTGCGCCATCATTGGGGGTGCGGGGCCTGCCGACATTGCCGCGCCGGATGGGCAGACGGCGATCATCTACGGCATCAGCGTGCATGGCAGAGAGGTCGCGGTTTTTGTTGATCGCAGAGAGCCTGCGATGTGAAGGGGAAATCGAGCGGAACAGGCCTGCTCTTGGCCTCAACGTGAGGCGAGGCGAGGAGGAAAGCAGATGAGACTGACGAGACTTCGAGCGCCGGCAGCGGCTGCAATGCTTGCCTGGGCGTACCTGACCGGCGAGATGCCTGCCCTCGCGCAGTCGGCCGATCGCCCATCCGATATTTCCCAGATTTGCGACGGCTGCGTGCCTGAAAAGGTGGTCACCTGCAAAGGCTTCCTGGAAGGCGCGGTCTTCGACAACAGCGGCGTCATGTGGATGGTGGGCTTGAGGTCCGGCGAAATAATGAAGATCGGACCTGGCAAGGAGTGCTTGACCGCCGGCCAGACCAATGGCGGGCCCAACGGAGCCAAGTTCCACAAGGACGGCCGCCTGTTCATCGCGGATCGCGCCCGCGGTTTGATTGCATTCGATCCCGTGGCGGCGAACATAAAGCCGATCCACGGCACCTACGGGATGGAAAATCTTCGCGGCCTGAATGATCTCATATTCGACCGCGCTGGCGGCGTGTACTTCACCGAGCCCTATGGCTCAAGCGCGCTCAACCCGAACGGGCGCGTTTTCTATCTGCCGCCGGGACCCGATGGAAGGCTCACTCTCCTGACCGACAGGATGGCTTTTCCCAACGGCATTGCGCTATCGCCCGACGAGTCGCGCCTTTATGTGGCGGACTACGCGACCAACCGCATCATTGCGTTTCCGATGCAAGGGCCGGGCGCGTTGAATGTCGCCTTTCCTCCTTACGTGTTTGCGCGTCTGAATGGCGGGACGGGACCGGACGGAATGGCGGTCGATACCGCGGGAAATCTCTATGCCGCGCACTTCAATGCGGGAGAAGTCGTGGTGCTCGATCCCAGAGGTTTTGGCTTCGGGTCGATTCGGCTGCCGCCGGGGGCCGGTTTCTTCACCACCAACATCGCGTTCCACGAGGGCTACCTCTACATCACCGAAGCGAGCAAGAATGACGTGTGGCGCGTGAAGACCAAGATTCCGGGCAACCCGCTTTATCATCAACGTTAGCACGACGGGCAAAGTCCCAGGCTCAACGTGCGAAGGGCCGACTCCCTGGTATGCGGCGCGCCGGAATAGTCCCACAGCGCGCCGCCACCCTCGCCTGCACGCGCAATCTCAGCCTGCCGGGGACAGGCCGGCCTCATTGCCCGCTCGGCGTGCGCACGCCATGCCAGGCGTCGCGCACCTGATGGTAGTGGGTGTCGGCGTCATAGTCGGGCGTGCGCAGGCCGAGCGTTTTGTGGTCGAGTCGGCCGACGGCGCTGAGCAGCGTGTAGGATGCGATGACGCGGTCGCGCTGCGCGACGATCAGGCGCGAGCGTGCGGCAATGAGGTCCTGCTGGGCGTTGAGCACGTCGAGCGTGGTGCGCTGGCCGGCCTGCGCCTCCCGCTGTACGCCGGCGACCGCAATGCTGGCTGCGCGCACCTCCGAATCGGCGGCGGCGAGCGAGACGCGCGAACCCTCGTTGGTGGCCCATGCCGCGATCGCCGCCGTCTCCGCCTGCGCGCGCACGCGGGCAAGCTGGATGCGCGTCTGGCTCAGCGTCTCCTTGGCCTGGCGAACCTGCGAGGCGGCAAGCCCGCCGTCGTAGACCGGCACGTTGAGGGTGCCGAGCACGGAGGCCTGGTCGGTGCGCGTCACGCCCAGGGTAGGGTCAGAGTCGCGGGCGCGCGAGACGCTGCCCTGCACGCCGACCGTCGGATAGAGGTTGGCCTGCGCGATGTGGATGGCCGACTGGGCCATGTCGACCTCGAAGGTCGCCGCCAGAATCGAGGGATGTCCGCGCCGGCCGACGGCGACCGCTTCCTCGCGGGCGCGCGGCAGCAGCCGATCGATCGGATCGGCCGGCGCCAGCCGCCCGGGCGGTGCGCCGATCACCTGCGCGAAGATTGCCAGGCTCACTGCCAGATTCACCTCGGCGTTGTTGAGATCGGCAATGCCGCGGTTGAGCCGCGCCTGGGCCTGCGCCACGTCGGTGGGGGTCACGTCGCCGGCCTCGTAGCGCTTGGTGGTCGTTCCCAGGGTCTCGCGCAGAAAGGCGACGTTGCTTCGCTGCGCCTCGACCAGCGCCTGGTTGGTGAGAACGCTCGCATACGCGGTGACCGCATCGAGCAGCACGTTCTGCTCGACGATACGCAACTGCTCGCGACCGGCGCGCACCTGGGCCTCGGCCCGGCGCACGGCGCTGCCGGTCCTCATGCCGTTGAACAGAGTCTGGTTGACCGTGACGCCCGCCGACCATGGCCGCAACGTCGCCGACTGCGCATCACCGCCCGGCAACAGGTTGCGAACGCTCTGCAGCCCGCTGCCAAGCTCGATCTTGATTTGCGGTCGGTATCCCGCCATCGCCTGGGGAACGCTCTCGTCGGTCGCACGTAGGCGCGCCCGTTCGGCATTAAGCTGCGGATTGCCTTGATAGGCGCGCACGAGCACGTCGGCCAGCGTTTCCGCCCACGCGCCCGTCGCCCACAGCGACAGGACAATGACGGCCCCCAGAACCCGCATCTGCGAATACCCAACCCCACCGCGACACCGTGGCCGGCGAACGTGCGCCCGCGCGTCGGCGCGCCGCGTCCTCCGGCTCCGGAACTTTGGCCTCAAATCGGCGTGTATGGAAGTCCGATGTGCAAGAAAATACGGTGCAGCCGAGGGCGCAAGGAGGGGATGTCCGCGACGCCGCTCACTCTTGGTTCGCTCGCGGAACCGCTCGCCGCAACCAGCGCAAACGAGGGCGGCGTTTGGTCGCGCCAGAGCGCGGGGCGCGGCAAGCCTCAGTCGGCGACGCCGAGCGTGAAGCCGCCGTCGACCACGATGTGCGCGCCCGTCACATGCCGGGCGGCGGGAGAAGCCAGGTAGAGCGCCGCCCCCTGCATGTCCTCCGGCCGCGCCATCCGATGCGTGGGATGGAGCTTGGCGAAAAACTCCTGCGCGGCTTTGTCCTGCAGGCGGCCCCCGCCGATATTGGTGATGCAGGGGCCGGGCGCGATGGCGTTGACGCGAATGTTGCAGGCGGCAAGCTCGATGGCGGCCTGGCGGACCAATTGCGCCACGCCGGCCTTGGAGGCGACGTAGATCGTGCCGACATACTGCTCGATCTTGGTGGCCGACACCGACGAGGTGACGATGATCGCGCCGCCGCCGCCCCTTTTCATGTGCTCGGCGGCGAGCTGGATGGTCCTGAACACCGCCGTCAGGTTGGTGGCGATCACGCGATCCCACAGATCGTCGGCAAGGTTTTCGATTGCGCGCTGCGGGTCGCGCCGATTGTGGGTGTCGAGGAAGCCCGGCCCGCCGCTGATGCCGGCATTGGCGAAGACGACGTCAATGCGGCCATGGCGCTGCGCGCTGGCGTCGAATGCCCGCCGCAAAGCCGCCTTGTCGGTCACGTCGGCGAGCTCGCCGCGCACATCGGCATCGAGGTTCGACAGCGCCTTCACCGCGCCAGCGAGCTGCGCGGCATCGCGGTCGACGATCGTGACCAGCGCGCCGTTGTCCGCCATCACCTGGGCATAGGCATAGCCGATCCCGCCGGCGCCCCCGGTGACGATGGTGACGAGGCCGTTCACGTCGAACAGGTCCTGCGCTTTCATGCTGCAATCCACCTAGTGCCCCGAACCCGAAGTTCGCAATACCGAGCGGCTAGGGCGTTTGCGAACTTCGGGTTCAAAAGGGACACTAGAATTATAGCGTTGCTAGTGTCGCTTTGATTCGGAAGTTCGCTCCGGAGCGTGCTGAACACTCAAGCGAACTTCCGAATCGCGACACTAGCGGATTTCACCTGCCCGCGCGGCAACTGCGCGCCCGCACCCTGACGATCGCCGCACCAGGCTCGGCTCATGCCGCTGCGCGCGCCGCGCGCGCCTGCCGGTCGGCCTTGATCATGTCGGAAGCCTTCTCGGCGATCATGAAGGTCGGGGCATTGGTATTGCCGGAAATCACGTTCGGCATGATCGAGGCGTCGACCACCCGCAGCCCGGCGAGCCCGCGCACGCGCAGCCGCTCGTCGACCACCGCCATCGGGTCCTGGCCCATCTTGCAGGTGCCGGACTGGTGAAACACCGTGATCACGGTCTGCCGCGCGTAGGCGAGGATGTCCTCGTCGGACTGCGCCGCCGGACCCGGCATGTACTCCTGCGGCTCGAAGCGGGCGAGCACCGGGCTGCCGACGATGCGCCGCGTGATTCGGATGGCGTCGACGGCGACGCGCTGGGCCTCCGGCGACTGCAGGAAATTGTGCAGGATCGCCGGATGGGCGCGCGGATCGGGACTCTTGATGTGGCAATAGCCGATGCTCTGGGGGCGAACGACGGCGATGCCGCAGGAGAAGCCCGGCCATGAATGCAGCGGCCCGCCGAACCGATCGGAGGTCGCCGCCGTCACGTGGTACTGCAGGTTGGGCGTCTCCTGGGAGGGATCGCTGCGCGTGAAGGCGCAGAGCTGCGGCGGCTGCGTGCCCATCGGCCCGCGCCGGGTGAGCAGGTAGTAGGCGCCCATGCTGTAGCGCCGCAGCGGGTTCGTCACCCACTGGTTCATTGTGATGGTGTTCTTGACCTTGTAGGTGGCGCGAATCTGCCAATGGTCCTGCATGTTCTCGCCGACGCCGGCAAGCTCGTGGCGAACGGCAATGCCGTGCTTGTGCAGGATCGCGGGCGCCCCCACGCCGGACAATTCCAAAATCTGCGGCGAGCCGATGGCGCCGGCCGCGAGAATGACTTCGCCCCTGGCCTCGGCGTAGCTCAACTGGTCGCCCTGCCAGAACTCGACGCCGATGGCACGCTTGCCGTCGAGTCGCAGGACCTTGGCGTGCGCATGCGTGAGCACGCGCAGGTTGGGCCGGCTCATCACCGGCTTGAGAAAGGCCTGCGCGGCGGAGTCGCGGCGGCCGTTGCGGATCGTGCCCTGGAAATAGGCCACCCCTTCGTTGTCACCGGCGTTATGGTCGTCGGTTTCGGGAATGCCGTACTCGATCGCCGCTCGCTTCCAGGCTTCGACGATCTCCCAGCGCACGCGGTTTTCCTGCACGTGCAGCTCGCCGTCGGCGCCGTGCGCGGCGCTGGCGCCGCGCGGATAGTGCTCGATCCGCTTGAAGTAGGGCAGCACGTCCTCCCACGACCAGCCGACATTGCCGAGCTGGCGCCAGATATCGTAGTCGCGGGCGTGGCCGCGGATGTAGCACATGGCGTTGATCGACGAGGAGCCGCCCAACGTCTTGCCGCGCGGTACCGGCGTATTCCGGTTGTCGCAGTAGGGCTCGGGCTCGCTCTGGAAACACCAGTCGACCTCCTTGTTGCCGAGCAGGTAGGGCAACCCGGCCGGAACGTGGATCCACCAATACTTGTCCTCGCCACCCGCTTCGAGCAGCAGCACGCTGACCGAGGGGTCGGCGGAGAGCCGGTTCGCCAGCACGCAGCCCGCCGAACCCGCACCGACAATGACATAGTCGTAGCTACCGACCGCTTTGGCTTGCTCGCTCATGAGGTCTCCTGCTGACCGGACGTGGCTGTCTGATGACGGCGGACTGGATCGCTAGGCCGCGCGGCGGCTGCTGGCGCGGGCGTCGGCCCTGATCATGTCGGCGCCCTTCTCGGCGATCATGATGGTCGGCGCATTGGTGTTGCCGGAGACGAGATTGGGCATGATGGAGGCGTCAACCACGCGCAGTGCGGCGATCCCGCGCACGCGCAGGCGCTCGTCGACTACCGCCGTCGCGTCGCGGCCCATTTTGCAGGTTCCCACCGGGTGGTAGACGGTGCTGGCAGTGTCGCGCGCGGCGGCGAGCAGCTCGTCCTCGCTCTGCGCCTGCGGGCCGGGCATGAACTCCTCGGGCGAGAAGCGCGCGAGCGCGGGCGCGCCGACGATGCGCCGCGTCAGGCGGATCGAATCGATCGCGACGCGCTGATCCGCCGGCGTCGAGAGGTAGTTGTAGCGGATCGCCGGGTAGGCGCGCGCATCCGCGCTCTTGAGGCGGACATAGCCGCGGCTGGTCGGCCGCAGGTTGCAGGCCGAGGCGGTGAAGCCGGGAAACGGGCTCGGCGGCTCGCCGAGCTTGGGGTAGGTCGCCGGGATCACGTGATACTGGATGTTGGGCGTGTCGTGGGAGGCATCGCTGCGCGTGAACGCGTTGAGCGTGGCGGGGCCGATGGCGAGCGGACCGCTGCGGAACAGCAGATATTGCAGGCCCAACCCGACCCGGCGCAGGTAGCTGTTGGCCATCTCGTTGAGGGTCGTGGTGTGGTGCACCTTGAACATCTGGCGCGGCTGGCAATGGTCTTGCAGGTTCTCGCCGACCCCGGGCAGATCGCAACGCACCTCGATGCCGTGCTCGCGCAGCCGGGCGGCAGGACCGATCCCCGACAATTGCAGGATGTGCGGCGAGCCGATGGCGCCCGCCGCCACGATGACCTCAGCGCGGGCTGCGGCATAAGCCGGGCTTGTGCCCTGCCAGAATTCGACGCCGACCGCGCGTCCGCCGTCGATGCGCAGGCGCTTGACCTGCGCATGGGTCAAGACGCGCAGGTTCGGCCGACCGCTCGCCGGCTTGAGGAAGGCGGTGGCCGTCGACCAGCGCACTCCGCGCCGCTGGGTCACCTGGAAATACCCAGAACCCTCGTAGCTGCCGCGGTTGTAGTCTGCGGTCTTGGGAATGCCGACCTGCTCGGCGGCGTCGCGAAAGGCGTCCAGGATCTCCCAGCGCACGCGCGCCTGCTCGACCCGCAGTTCGCCGCCGGCGCCGTGCACCTCGTCGGCGCCCTCGGCGTAGTCCTCCGACTTCTTGAAATACGGCAGCACGTCGTCCCAGCCCCACCCGGCGTTCCCGAACTGGCGCCAGATGTCGTAGTCGCGCGGCTGCCCGCGCACATAGACCATGCCGTTGATCGACGAGGAGCCGCCCAGCACACGCCCGCGCGGAATGGGTATGCGGCGGCCGTTGCAGGCGGGCTCCGGCTCGGTCTCATAGCACCAGTCGGTGCGGGGGTTGCCGATGAGGTAGAGCAGGCCGAGCGGGACCTTGATCCAGATGTTAGAATCCTTGCCGCCCGCCTCGATGAGCAGCACCGTCACCGTCGGGTCGGCGGAGAGCCGGTTGGCCAGCACGCAGCCGGCCGAGCCCGCCCCGACGATGACGTAATCAAAACTCCCGACCGAAAGGCCTTCTGTGTCACTCATCCTTGCCCCCACGTAACGCGGGCGCATGATGCGCGATAAACAAGAGCCCGTCCAGAACCGGACCGTCCTGGACGGGCTGCACGTTGCCCGCGGCCTGCGCAGTGCCGTACGCTGGCCGCTTGTGCGAGGCTAGGCTGCCGCTCGCAGGGCGGCGCGCGCGTCGGCCTTGACCATGTCGGCGCCTTTCTCGGCGATGGCGATGACCGGGGCGTTGGTGTTGCCGGTGGTGATGGTCGGCATGATCGAGGCGTCGATCACGCGCAGGCCGGCCACACCGCGGACCCGCAGGCGGTCGTCGACCACCGCCATGTCGTCCTTGCCCATCTTGCAGGTGCCGACCGGGTGGAAGATGGTGGACGAGACCTCGCGCACGAAGTCGCGCAATTCCTCGTCGCTCTGCACCTTCTCCGGCGGCCACACCGCGGGGCCGCGATAGTAGTCGAACGCCGGCGCCATGAGGATGCGCCGCGCGTCCTTGATGCCGCGCACCAGGGTGTCGATGTCGGCCCCCTCGGGGTCGGAGAAGAAGCGGAAGTCGATCACGGGGGGATCGTTCGCGCTTGCGCTGGATAGGCCGATGCGACCCTTGCTCTTCGGGCGCACGAGGACGCAGGTGATCCGAAAACCGTGGCCCCAGGCGAGCAGCCGGCCCGGCTTGCCTTGGTGGGTGGGCACGAAGATGTGCTGGACGTCCGGCCGGTCGAGGCCCGGCCGCGTGCGGATGAATCCGCCGCTCTCGACGATGTTGTTGCCGAGCATGCCCTTGCGCGCGATGCCGTAGAGCAGGAAGTGCCAGGCGATCTTCGGCAATGCCGGGATCGATATCCCGTATGAAGTGATGCGCGGGCTCATGAAATGCACCGGCGCCGAGATGTGGTCCTGCAGGTTGTGGCCCACGCCGGCAAGGGCGCGCTTGACCTCGATGCCGTGCTTGCGCAGCTCCTCGCCGTCGCCGATGCCCGACAGCATCAAGAGCTGCGGCGACTGGATCGCGCCGGCCGCCACGATCACCTCGCGCGCCGCATGGATCCGGCGCGTCTCGCCGCCCGCGTTGATCTCGACGCCGGTGGCGCGCCCGTCCTCGATGATGATGCGCCTCACCTGCGCATTGGCGAGCACCTTGAGGTTCGCCCGGTTCTCGGCGGGATGGAGGAACGCGTTCGCCAGCGAGTGGCGACGGCCGTTCTTGATGGTGACCTGGAAGATGCCGAAGCCTTCGTTCTCGCCGGCGTTGAAATCCGGGATGCGGCGTTTCTGCAGCGACTCGACTGCTTCGAGGAAGACGTGGTTGAGCGGGTTCGGGCTGTCGAGATACTTGACGTTGAGCGGCCCTTCGCGGCCGTGAACCTTGCCGTCGTTGTAGTTCTCGTTGTGCTCGGACTTGCGGAAATACGCCAGCAGGTCGTCATAGCCCCAGCCGGCGTTGCCGAGATCGGCCCATTCGTCGAAGTCGCGCCGGTGGCCGCGCATGTAGATCATGCCGTTGATCGAGGAGGAGCCGCCGAGCGTCTTGCCGCGCGGCACATAGGTCTGCCGCCCCTTCATGTTGGGATCGGGCGGCGACATGAACATCCAGTTGTAGGTCGGATGGAACATCATCCGGATGAAGCCGGCCGGGATGTGGATCAGCATGTTCTTGTCGCGCGGGCCCGCCTCGAAAAGGCATACCGTCGTCGCGGCGTCCTCGGTCAGGCGGTTGGCGAGCACGCAGCCGGCGCTGCCAGCGCCGACGATCAGATAGTCAAAACTCTCATGGTCTCTCATGATCAAGGCTCCGTCCCTCTAGCATCTGGTTCTGTCGCCGAGCAGATTGACAATATCGACAACGCCGACCGAAAGGCGGCATGACAACAGCGCGTGCCCTTCCCTTGGCTCCTGCGTTTATGCATTCTTACTATAGCAGCGCGCATACCCAAGACGAGAGGCGCACGGCCGAGCCCCACGCTGCACCCGTCAGGACCACGGCAGCATCGGCAAGTTCTCAATCCATTGCAGTCAAGCGCACCGGTCACGCCACCCTGGCCATCCCCGGCGCCTCGCCCGCCGCGCGGTAGTCCGCGCGGATCATGTCGGACGCCTTCTCGGCGATCATGATGGTCGGCGCGTTGGTGTTGCCCGATGAGATCGTCGGCATGATCGAGGCATCGACCACGCGCAGGCCGGCGAGCCCGCGCACGCGCAGCCGCTCGTCGACCACCGCCAGGTCGTCCTGTCCCATCCGGCATGTGCCGACCGGGTGATAGACCGTGGTGGCGGAGGCGCGCACGTAAGCGAGCACGTCCTCCTCGCTGTCCACCGCCGTCCCGGGCAGATATTCCGCGGGCGCAAAGCGCGCCAGCGCGGGCGCCGCCGCAATGCGGCGCACGACGCGAATGATGTCGGCCGCCACGCGTTGATCGTCGACGGTGGCGAGATAGTTGTGCCACAGCGCAGGCGCGGTGCGCGGATCGGCGCTCCTGATCCGCACATGGCCGCGGCTGGTCGGCCGCATGTTGTAGCTCCACACGGTGAAAGCCGGGAAATCGTGGGGCGGGCCGTCGGGCCGCTCGAAGCTGAAGGCGGCGGCCTGAAGCTGGATGTTCGCGGTCTCGCGCGTCGCATCGCTCCTGGTGAAGACGCAGGCCTGGGGTGGTATGGCGGTCATCGGCCCGCGCCGGAACACAAGATATTCGATTCCCATGCCGAGCTTGCCGAGCAGCGTGCGCATGCGCTCGTTGAGCGTGGTGGTGTCGCGCACCCGGAAGATCGCCCGCTGCATGAGGTGATCGTGCAGGTTCTCGCCCACGCCGGGCAGGTCGTGGCGGACCTCGATGCCGTGCGCGCGCAAGAGCGCGCCTGGACCAATGCCGGACACCTGCAGGAGGTGCGGCGAGCCGATGGCGCCGGCCGCCAGCACGACCTCGCGGCGCGCCTGGGCGACAGCAGGCGTTCCTCCCTGCCAGAACTCGATTCCGGTCACGCGCCTGCCGGCGAGCCGCAGGCATCGCGCCTGGGCGTGGGTGAGCACGCGCAGATTGGGACGGCCGGCCACCGGATGCAGGAACGCCTTGGCGGTCGAGGCGCGCACGCCGCGCCGCTGGGTCACCTGGTTATAACCACTGCCTTCGTTGTCGCCGCGGTTGAAGTCCGCAACCCGGGCAATGCCGCACTCGGCGGCCGCGGCAATGAAGGCGTCGAGTATTTCCCAGCGCACGCGCGGTTCCTCGATGCGCAGCTCGCCGTCCGCGCCGTGCCAGGGGTCGGCGCCGTGGCAGTAATCCTCGAAGCGCTTGAAATAGGGCAGCACGTCGTCCCATGCCCAGCCGGCGTTGCCTTGCTGACGCCACAGGTCGAAGTCGCGCGCCTGGCCGCGAATGTAGACCATGCCGTTGATCGAAGACGAGCCACCCAGCACGCGGCCGCGCGGAACGCCGATGATGCGGCCGTTCAGACCAGGCTCGGGCTCCGACTTGAAAGTCCAGTCGAAGCGCGGATTGTCGCGGGTGTAGCGAACGCCGATGGGCACATGAATCCACAGCGAATCGTCCTTGCCCCCCGCCTCCAGCAAGAGGACGCTCACCGACGGATCGGCGCTCAGCCGGTTGGCGAGAACGCAGCCGGCCGAACCGGCGCCGACGATGACGTAATCGAACTCCCCGACCAATCGAATCGTCGCCTCGCCCATCCTCGTGCGGTCGCGCCCCTCCCTGATCTGCCGCCCATCATGACCCAGCCGGCCGCGACACGTCCAGCGGGTGAGCGCTGGAGGATTGTGGCGGCGGGCGAGTGGTGGCAAGCTTTGCGGCAGGCCGGCGGAGGAACGGACGCACGCCGACGGGATGGGATCGCGCGGGATATGCTGTGGGCGCTGCGGTCGCCGCCGGGCAGCCGGCGCGAGCTTGACACACAGGTGCCATCGAGAAGGACGACGCCAGGTCGAAGGGAGGCAGATCGATGAGAGCAAAGTCATGGGCAGCGTGGCTCGGCGCCGTGGGCCTGATCATGGGCGTCCCCGCCGTTTCCGCGCAGGACTACCCGGCGCGCGAGATCCGCGCCATTTGTCCGTTCGCGCCCGGAACCGGCGCGGACATCGTGGTGCGGTACTACGCAATGAAGCTGGCCGAGCTTGCCGGCAAGCCAGTCGTGACCGAGAATCGCCCGGGCGCGCAGGGCCTGCTGGGGACGGAGGCCATCGCCAAGGCGAAGCCCGACGGCTACACGATCTCGATCAATCCGGCGGCATCCACGCTGGCGGCGGCCTCGCACATTTTCAAGAAGCTGCCGTTCGACCCGCTGAAGGACTTCGAGTTCGCCGGCCTGATCCTGTCGGTGCCGTTCGTGCTCTCCGTATCGCCGAGGGAATCGATGCGCACGCTCGCCGACCTCACCAGGCACCTCAAGGAAAAGAAGGGCGAGGCGTTCTACGGCGGCTCGACCAATGCCGGCATCGTCGCCTCGGAACTCTACAAGAACGCCATCGGCGTGGACGTCAAGCGCGTCAACTACCGCAGCGCGCTTGACGCCCTCAACGAGATGGCGGCCGGCAACATCGACTTCTACTTCACCGACGCCACGACGGCCCTCGGCCAGATCACCGCGGGGCGCTACCGCGCCCTGGCGGTGACCAGCGCCAAGCGCAGCAGCGCGCTGGCGGACGTGCCCACGATGACCGAGCTGGGCGTGCCCATGGACTTTGCGCCGTGGTGGGGCGTGCTGGCGCCCGCCGGCACTCCAAAGCCGATCGTCGACAAGATCGCCGGCTGGTTCGACAAGATATCGGCGATGCCCGAGACCAAGGCGTTCCTGATCCGAAACGGCCTCGAGCCGCTGAGCGGCGATGCGGCGACGATGCGCGCGCTCCTGGTCAAGGATATCGCCCGCTGGGCCGAATGGGTGAAGCTCGCCCAGATCGAGCCGCAGTGAGTCGCCTATAGCGCCATCTCGCGCGCGATCGGCCGCCAGGCGCTGACGCGGCGGTCGAGTTCGACCAGCACGGCGTTGATGATGAGGACGATAGCGGTCGCGATCACGATACCGGCGAACACGCCGGTGGTGTCGACGTTCTGGCGCGAGTGCTCGATGAGATAGCCGAGGCCCTCGTTGCCGACCAGGAATTCCCCGATGATGGCGGCGCTGACCGCGCGCGGCAGCGCGATCTTCAGCGCCGCGAAGAAGAACGGCATGAGCGAGTTCCAGATCACTTCGCGCGCGATCGTCGCCTCGCTCGCGCCCACGATGCGCGCCATGTTGATCAACCGCCGGTCGACGCTGCGGATGCCGGCGAACACGGCAATGAACACCGGGTAGAACACCAGCAGTCCGACCAGCCAGAGCTTGGGGGCGTCGTCGATGCCGAAGTAAAGGATGAACAACGGCACCAGCGCATATTTCGGGACGCCGACCGAGGCCATGATGTAGGGCTCGACGGCATCGGTCAGCCGCGGCAGGCGGCGCAGCAGGAACGGCAGCGCAACCCCGGACGCGCAGCCGATGACGAACCCGATCATCGAGATGCGCAGCGTGACGTAGACGTGCCGCAGCAGCGTGCCGGACTGCGTGTCGGCGATGATCCGCTCCAGCACCTTGAACGGGTCGGCGACATACATCGGTCCGGCCGCGTCGGCGCCGAGCTTCCAGATCGCGATCAGCAGAAGGAGCAACGCCGCCCGGCCGATCGTCACGCCGTAGCGGCGCCACTGCAGCGGCCCTTCCCGGGGAAGATCGAGCACGTCGTCGCGGGCGGTCATTGCACCTGCGCCCTGATGCGCTGGTAGAGCGCGCCGAACTCGGGGTGGGTCATGATCCCGCGAATGTCGCGCGGGCGCGGAATGGTGATGATGTGCTCGCCCGCGATGTGGGCGGGCGCGCGCGAGAGCACCAGCGTGCGGTCGCCGAGCGCAATGGCTTCGGCGATGTCGTGGGTGACGAACACGATGGTCTTGCGCCCGAGGTTCCACAGCCGCAGCAGGTCCTCCTGAAGCTGCATGCGGGTCTGGGCGTCGAGCGCGCCGAACGGCTCGTCCATCAGGATGACCGGCGGGTCGTAGACCAGCGTGCGGATGAGCGAGGCGCGCTTGCGCATGCCGCCGGACAGCTCGTGCGGATAATGATGCTCGAAGTCGGCAAGCCCGACCGCCCGCATGAGCAGGTCGGCGCGCGCCCGCGTCTCTGCGGTGAGCCGCCCCTGCACTTCGAGCGGAAACAGCACGTTCTGGAGGGTGGTGCGCCACGGCAGCAGGTTGTCCTCCTGCGTGACGTAGCCGATGCGGCAGGACAGGCCGGGATTGAGCGCCTTGGGATCGTTGAGCGGCGAGGTTTCGGACTGGAAGCGCACCTCCCCGCCGCTTGCGGTGTCGATCTGCGCGATCATGTTCAGGAGCGTGGTCTTGCCGGCGCCGGACGGGCCGACGATGGTGAGGAACTCGCCCTCCTTAACCGAGAAGCTGAGGCCCTGGATGACCCAGGGCGAGGGACCGCGGCCAGCGCGGCTGGCAAAGCGCTTGCTGAGATCGCGGACTTCGAGCAGCGGATCGGCCATGGTTCAGCTTCCCGCCTGCATGCGCAGGTCCGCGGGCGGCCGCCAGCGCAGCAGCCGGCGCTCGACCGCGTTGACGCTCCAATTGCCGAGAAAGACGATCAACGTCGTCATGACCAGCGCGGTGAATATTCCAGTCGTGTCGAAGTTCATGGCGCCGAGCTGGACGAGGTAGCCCAGCCCGCGGTTGGCGGAGATCAGCTCGGCGATCACCGCGCCGCCGATCGAATAGGGCATGGCGATGCGCAGGCCGGTGAAGACGTAGGGCACCGCGCCCGGAAAGACGATGTGACGGGCGACGTCGCGCTCGCTCGCGCCCATCACCTGCGCCATCTGCACGAGTTTTACGTCGAGCGCACGCACGCCGGCGAGCGCGCTGAAATACACGATGAAGAACACGGTGATGGCGACCAGCGCGACCTTCGATTCAATGCCGATGCCGAACCACAGGATGAACAGCGGCGCCAGGGCAAGCTTGGGGGCGCCATAGCCGCCGACCATGAGCGGATCGAGAACGGCTGTCACCGCCGGCAGCCGGCGCAGGGCGAGCGGCAGCGCGGCCGCCGGAAGCGCGCCGATCACGAATCCGGCCGCCGCCTCCGCCAGCGTATAGGAGGCATGGCGCAATAGATCGCCGCCCGCCACGCCCGCCGAAAAGCGCGATATGACATGCCACGGCGAGGAGACCCAGTAGACGCCGAGCTTCATGCTGAGCGCCTGCCAGATGGCGAACAGCGCCACCAGCACCAGCAGTTGGTTGGCGCGCGCGCGCACGACGCCGGCCGGACCGTTCAACCGCGCGCCATTGCGATCGTGCTCAAGCGTGGTCATTGCTCAACCGCGTCGCCCGCCTCTTCGGCGGCCCTCCCAGGACGACGGCGACCGCCGTCCGTGTGGTGTTGGCATGGCAGCCGCCGAAAGCTCGTGCCATAGTAGCGCGCCGCCGAGCCTGTTACAGGTTTCGCGCATAAATAGTTCGGGAGGACGCGATGTTCAAACAGCCGCTCTGTGCCGCCCTTTCCGGCCTGATCGCGCTCTGGGCCAACGTCACGATCGCCCACAGCCAGGAGATCGAGGTCGTCGTGGCATTGCCGGCGCCCACGCTCACCTTCAGCTCGGCCTTTCTCGCCGAGGATGCCGGCTTCTACAAGCAGGAAGGCCTCAAGGTCACCCATCGCAACCTGGTCGGCGTGGCCTCGGTCAACGCCGTGATCGCCGGCAGCGCCGATTTCACCATCGGCACCGGGCCGGTCTTCCTGCGGGCGGCCGCGCAGGGCCAGCGCCTGTTGGCAATCGCCAACCTGATCGACCGGCCGCTGGTCGAAATGGTCATGCGCAAGGATGTCGCGGCGGCCGCCGGCATCACCGAGAAATCGCCGTTCATCGAGCGCGCCAAGGCGCTCAAGGGCAAGACCGTCGCCATCCAGGGCGTGGGCAGCATCGTTCATGCCTGGCAACGCCTGGTGACGAGCCGGGCCGGCCTCGACGTCGAGAAGGACGTGCGCATCGCGCCGATGGACCCGCCGGCCATGCTACCGGCGCTCGAGAACAAATCGCTCGACGGGTTCGCCACCTCGTTGCCGTTCACGACCCAGGCGGTGATGAAAGGCAGCGCCATCATGCTGGCGAGCGCCGTCACCGATGTCCCCGACCTCCTGCCGTTCACCTACGGCCTGGTGCAGACCAAGCCCGAAACCTGCCAGCAGCAACGAGAGAAATGCGTGCGCATCGCGCGCGCCTACGCCGCCTCCAACCGCTTCATTCGCGAGAAGCCGGCCGAAGCGCTCGAATTCCTCAGGAAGCGGTTTGACAAGATGGACCCGGCCCTGCTCGCCGCCGCCTGGGAGGTCGTGCGCAGGGCGCACGCCGCCGACATCCGCATCCCGGTCGCCGGCCTTGCAAACTCCGAGAAAGTGAGCCTGGAGGCGAAGCTGCTCAAGCCCGAGGACGCCCTCAAGAGCTATGACGGTCTCCACACCGACGAGTTCGTGCGCTGAGCCTGGCGCTGGCCTGCGCGCCCTCCTGACGCGCTCGCGGGGGAGGTCGATCGCTATTGCGGCGCAATGCCGGCGTCCCGGATGACGACCTCCCACTTGGCGATTTCTTCCGCAATGAGCTTGCGAAACGCCTCCGGCGTGGGGTCGGTCGCCACGGTGAGGCCGACGCGGTCCAAGTCGGCCCTGATCTGATCCCCCGAAATCGCGGCCACGACCGCCTGGTGCAGCCGAGCGACAACGTCGGGCGGCGTCTTGGCGGGCGCAAACAGCCCGATCCAGGCCTGCACCTCCGCCTTGTCGATTCCCACCTCCATCAAGGTCTGCACGTCCGGCAGGCTCGGCGAGCGCTTGGGCGCGTCGATCGCGATCGCCTTAAGCTTCTTGGCGGCGATCTGCGGCAGCGCAACCGGCGGGCCTCCCGACATGAAATCGATGTGACCCCCGACGAGGTCGGTAATGACCTGCGACGATCCCTTGTAGGGAATGTGAACGGCCTGAATGCCCATCGCACGTTTCAATAGCTCGATCGACAGATGGGCGATGGTACCGACACCCCCCGAGCCGAAGGTCAGCGGCTTGCCCTGGCCCGCTCGCGCCTTGGCGACCGCGATGAACTCCGCAACCGAGTTCCCCGGGAAGCTCGGATGCACCAGGAGCGTGTTGAAGCTGCCGATGACGAGCCGCGTGATCGGCGCAAAGTCGTTGAGCGGGTGATAGGGCAGCGCCTTGTAGAGGTGGAGGTTGAAGACGTGCGTGCCGTTCGTGCCGGCGGTCAGGGTGTATCCGTCGGGGGGCGACTTGGCGACCGCTTCCGTGCCGATGCTGCCGGCAGCGCCGCCTTTGTTTTCGATGATGATCGGTTGCCCCAGCAGCGGCGACAGCGTTTCGCCCAATCGCCGCGAGGTGATGTCCGGAGGAGTGCCGGGCGGAAATGCGATCACGATCTTGATGGGGCGGCTCGGATAGGTGTCGGCGTAAGAGGTGGTCGGCGCCATGGCA
>DATBWJ010000265.1:0-2972 GCA_036514935.1 Xanthobacteraceae bacterium | reverse complement strand
GGGCGGAGCCCGCCGAAGCAATCCACAAAGAGGGGATCGCCACGCCCCCTGCGGGGGCTCGCGATGACGGCGTGCGGGACACAGTGAGCATGCCTGAAATCATCCCGCTGAAGATGAAATGATGTCCGTTAATAATCGCTCAAGCTGCACCGGCCGGCGCGCCGCGCTGGCCGGCCTTGCGGTGCTGTCCGTAGCCTTCGCCCTCGGTGCCGCTCGCGCGGAGCCGCCGCGCCTCGTCCTTGCCCATTATCTCGTGTGCTGCCCGCGCGACGGCCACGACGCCACGGTCGAGAATTTTAAGGACGAGATCCGGTTCGCCCAGAGCCGCAAGATCGACGGCTTCGCGCTCAACCTCACCTGGTTTCGCGAGGCCTACTACCCGGCGATCACGCGCCGCCTGTTCCAGGCCGCGGCCGAGCTTGCCTCCGGCTTTCGGCTGATCTTCTCGCTCGACCACAGCGAACCCGGCGAGGGGGCGGCGATCGTGGCCGAATTCGCGCAGCACCCCAACTACTACCGCATCGGCGACCGCCCGGTCGTCTCCAGCTATTCCGGCTCGCCCGCCTGGGGGCGCGAGCTGAAGGCGCAGTTGGCGCGGCGCGGCATCGACCCCTTCTTCGTGCCCAACTACCAGTACCTGTCGGACCTGCCGCTCGCCCCGAACTACATCACGCCGACCGCCCGTTTTCTCGACCGCCTCTACCGCCAGAACCCCGAGCTCGACGGCTATTTCTTCTTCGCGCTCGAGCTGGGCTACAAGGCGCCGCTGGTGACAATTCCCACCGTCGCCGAGCGCAGCCGCGCCGCCGGCAAAATTTCGATGGTGGGCATCTCGCCCTTCTATCGCGGCATGTGGCACAATTCCCGCGTGTTCGAGGGCGGCGGCTTTCAAGGCATGGCGGCGCAATGGCGCGCGGCGATCGCGGCGGGCGCGGACTGGGTGCAGATCGTGACCTGGAACGACTGGGCGGAGGCCACCTACGTCGCCCCGTTCGGCGCGCCCACCGAGCGCAACCTGTGGAACAACCACTGGGGCCCGCTGCTCGCCCACGTCAAGTTTCTGGAGGCGAGCGAGTACTTCATCGACTGGTTCAAGAGCGGCCGGCCGCCGCCGATCGCGCGCGACCGGCTGTTCTACTTCTACCGGCCCCACCTCAAGGACGCGCTCGGAATCGTCGATCCGAGCACCGGCGAACGCGGCCGCCCGCGCGGCTGGCCGGACCTCGACGACCGCCTCTATGTCACGGCATTCCTGACCCGCCCGCTCGCCCTCGACGCCGTTATCGGCGGCCGGGCGCACGCGGCGACCCTGTCGCGCGGCCTTATTCACGTCGATTTTCCGCTCGCGGCGGGACCAATCACGCTCGCGCTGCGCGATGGCGCCCACATCCTGACCACAAAGACGCTCGAATTCCCGGTCACAGCCTCCGCCGAGATAGGGAATTTCAACTACTTCGCAGGCGAAATGGAGCTTCCTTGACGGCCGCGCCTTGGCGTCGACGCCGCCCTCGCCGGCGGCGGTCGCAGCGCCCGGCGCGCGGGCCGAGGCCATGCAGGCGGACCGATGGTCGTTAGCGCACTCATCCTGAATGTCTTGGTGTTCGCGGCGCTCGTCCTCTTCCTGATCGGCCGCGGCTACCTGAGCATCTATTCCGGATTGTTCCTCTATCTCGCCTTCCATTTCATCGCGTTCGTCCAGCGCCCGCTGGCCGTCTACCTCTTCGACATCCGCTCGATCTTCACCTACATGAAGTACATGCCCGACGACTACGGCTTCATCCAGGCCTTGTTCGTCGCGAATGTCGGGCTGTTCAGCTTCGTCTTCTTCTATCTCGCCGCGCTGCGCTTCCAGCCGATCAGGCCGACATTCGAGCCGCCGGCGCTGAGCGCGGTCGAGCGCCGTTCGTTCGGTCTGGCGTTCCTGCTGCTGTCGCCCCTCATCGTCTATTCGTTCTTTCTGGCGTTCACGATGCGCCAGCAATACGGGGCGATGGTGTTCCACGAGCTCAGTCGGCTCAATCTGTCGATCGATCCGACGACCGGAGTCTATCTTTTCAACGACACCACCGCCTATGTCGTCAACGCCAGGAACTTCGCCTTTCCGTTCGCGACCCTGCTCGTCTTCCTTGGCCGTGGCCGCTGGTGGTCGGCCATTCCGCTGCTGTTCTGCGCCTTCGTCGCGCTGCAGGTCGGCACGCGCTGGCCGATCGTCATCGCCATGCTCGTTCTCATCATGATGGTGCTCTACCTGCACCGGCGGCGCAGCTTCACGTTGACGCACTACGCGCTCATGGCGTTCGTGCTGGTCGCCTTCATCATGGTCGGGCACAACCGCGAGGCGCTCGTCCGGCTTCTGCTCAACGGCGAGATCGAGTTTCATTTCGACCTGGCGCGCTCCTCCTTCGGCGAGCACCCGGACTTCTCGCTCTTTGAGTGCCTCACCTACATCATCGCCAAGGTCCCCACCGTCAGTCAGACCTATTCGTATTTCACGCAGTACCTCGGCCTGTTCACGCAGCCGATTCCGCGCATGTTGTGGCCGGGCAAGCCGGTCGGCTCGCCGGTGGTGTGGGTGAACCTGGAATCGTATGGTCGGTTCAGCCCGCTGTCGACCTCGATCGTGGGCGACGGCTGGATCAGCCTCGGCTATGCCGGCGTCGCCATCACGACCGGGGTGGTGGGGGCGCTGTACGGCTGGCTCTACCGGCGATTCTGCAACCCATCGGCCACGATCTACTACGTCCTCGCCTATTTCTGGATGCTCGCGCTGTTGCTGCAATGGGCGCGCGACGGCGGCTATGCCATCGCCGACTTCTTCTTCTTCTGCCTGAGTCCGATCCTGCTCGCCTACGTGCTCTATCGCGTGCCGCTGTTTCGGCTCGACAAGAGTTTTGCGAGGTAGGGCGCGCGGCACCGCGATGATCAGGTGCGCTCAGCGGGGCCTGTCGGCGACGATGGCCATGCCGCGCGCC
>DATBWJ010000264.1:0-2188 GCA_036514935.1 Xanthobacteraceae bacterium | reverse complement strand
GCGATGACCGGCACGGCGACTGCGCTCTTCACGCGGGCGGCGTAGTCGAGAAAGATGCCGTCCGGGCAGTTCATCGGCGGCGTCATCATGTGCGCGGAGGGCAGCGACCGGTAGTGCCCCGCCGTGACGTGGATCGCATCGGCGCCCGCGGCGGCCGCCCATTTCGCGACCTGCAGCCCTTCCGGAAACGTGAGTCCGGTCGGGAAAAAGTCGTCGGCGTTCAGGCGGAAGATGACGGGGAACCCCGGCAAATCGGCTTTGATCCGTTGCAGGATGTCGAGGCTGATGCGCGCGCGGTTTTCGAGCGAGCCGCCATACTCGTCGCTGCGCCGGTTTTCCTCGGGGCACAGGAATTGCGACAGCAGATAGCCGTGCGCCACGTGCAGTTCGACGCAATCGAAGCCGGCCGAACGTGCGCGCTTTGCCGCATCGACGAATGCTTGCACAGTTAGAGCGATCCGCTCCCGCGTCATCTCGACGGGAATGATGGTCTTGCCGGTGACTTCGAAGACAAAATGCGGAATTGCCGATGGCGCGATCGGGGGTTCGCCGCAGATGTCTGCGCGCGTGTGGCCGCCGGCATGGCCGAGTTGTATCGACGCTTTCGCCCCGCCGGCATGGATGGCATCAGTGAGACGCTGCAATCCCGGCAGGAAGCGATCGTCGTAAATGCCGAGTTCCCTGGCGCGGTGCCGGCCGACGCGCTCGGGCGAAGCCATTTCCACCGTCACCAGCCCGACGCCACCGGCCGCGCGCGCGCGGAAATACGCGACGCTGGCGGCGGTGACGTAGCCATCGGCGTCCGCCAGGCGCGTGGTCATCGGCGGCATCACCACGCGATTGCGTATCTCGATGCCACCGATGCGTTTTGGCGTGAACAGGCTACTCATGTTGGGCACGGCACGAGCCGGCTGCGATGGAGCGCGTGCCCGCCTCTCTTTTCCCGATCATTCGATCAAGACAGCTTCTCGCCCGCGAGATTCAGCATCCTCACCAGCTGGACTGCCGCAATCGGGAATGACGGGTCCGGCTCATCTGGGCGCATCACGCGGGTCGCGGCGCCAGACCTCCGAACACGACGAGGGCCACGAGCGAGACCCAGAGAGCCACGGCGGTGCCGACCGAAGCCACCAACAGTGGAATGGTGGCACCGCCCATCATCACCAGCGCGGCGATCGCTATCTGCGCGAGCCCGAGAACGGCAGCGGCGGTCGCCGAGCGCCGAACGGGCGCATCGCTCCGCTCGGTCCGCCACGCGGCGATCAGGAGGACGGCGATCGAGACGGCGGCCACACCGGAGATCGCGTCGCGTCCGAACTGGAGCCAGCGCCCGAAACCGCCGGCCGCCGGTCCCGGACGCACCCCGAGACAGCCCAGACACCGCACGGTCGAGCCGCCGTCGGCGACGAGCACGCCACCGACGAAAACCGCGAAGACGCCCGCAGCTGCCACCAGGGCCAGCCGGACGAAGGCGCGGGAGAAGGACAGCCGGTCGGCGAACCGGGGATTGTCGGGACGGGAGAACGCAACGATCGTAGACGTCAGCATGAGGGCGAGCACGATCAGCGCCGACCCGAGGTCGAGGGCCGCGGCCCACGGCGGCAGTCCCCGGAGCACCGCGATCGCGCCGAACGCGACGATCGCGATCAGGAGCACCACGGCCAGCACAGGCGGCCGGCTCACCCACCGGATTGACCTCGCCTTCATCCAGCCTATCAGGGCGGCCGCGATGATGAAGGGCGACGTCAGCGCGGCGAACAGACGATGGGTGTATTCGATGATGGCGTCGGTCCGCATCGGCGGCACCATCTGGCCGTAGCAGCGCGGCCAATCGGGGCATGCGCGCCCCGATTCGGTCACGCAGACGACTCCGCCCATCGTGACGACCAGCGCCGTCATTGCCGTTGCCGTCAGCAGGAGCGTCCGATGAGGTCTGGAAATGCCGTTGTTCGCGGTGTGTGTCGTCATGGGGGAGGCGGCGATCAGATTTCAGCTAATAGGGATGCCAATACGCTCGAGAAAGAGAATGCGCTCTGCCCTCTGTCATGGCCCGCCTCGCCCGAGGGTCCTCTCTCGGGACCTGTCGTGTTACAGCGCGGATGAACCCCGTCCCACCTCGCGCCGATCCTGCCAGAGCGGGGATCAGAGGTCAAATCAAGGTCTTGAATCACAGGGTGGGAGATCTCCA
>DATBWJ010000263.1:0-12477 GCA_036514935.1 Xanthobacteraceae bacterium | reverse complement strand
TGACACCGTGCCCGAGCCGATCAGGTCGCCGACCACCAGGTTGCAGCCGTTGCTGGTGTGGTGCGCCACCATCTGAGCCACGGTCCAATAGACGTCGGCGAAGCTGCCGGAGCTTAAGCGAAACGCGGCGAGATTCTGCGTGCACATGCGTTTGGTGAGCAGGTAGGCCTCGATCATGATGTCGAGGCCGCCGTCAATCTGGTCGGCGGGATCGGTAAGATGCGGCAGCGGCGCCGGATCGCCCGGCGGCCGGGCGAAGGCCGCCCGGTGGTACGGCGCGAGCGCTTCGGTCGTCACCGTCCACGGCGAGACGGTGGTGGCAAAATTCTTGGCGAGAAACGGGCCGAGCGGCTGGTACTCCCACGCCTGGATGTCGCGCGCCGACCAGTCATTGAGCAGACAGAATCCGAAGATGTGGCGGCCCGCCTGCCCGATCGGCACCGGCACGCCGAGCTCCGAGGCCATACCGATGTAGAAGCCGATCTCCAACTCGTAATCGAGGTGCCGCGAGGGCCGATAGACCGGCGCCTCCTCATCGTGCGACTTGGTCTGACCCTGCGGACGCCGGACCGGCGTGCCGCTCACCCGCACCGACGAGGCGCGGCCGTGGTAGGCCACCGGCAGGTACTTGTAGTTCGGCATCAGCGGATTGTCGGGCCGGAAGAAACGGCCGGCGTTGGTGGCATGGAAGATCGAGGCGTAGAAATCGGTGAAGTTGGCGATCTCGACCGGCAGCAGCAGCTCGGCCATCGCCATCGGCATGAGATTCTCCTCGACTGTCGGCCGGTGCGCGATCTCCTCAGCCGAGAGCAGGCGCGAGAGCTGGGCGCGTAGCGCCGACCACGCCGCGGGGCCGAGCCTCATCAGGTCGTTGAGGCGGGGGGCGGCGCAGGCCGCAGCCGCCTGAGCCGCCAGCCCGTCGCACAGGCGCGCCACCCCCGCGACGTCGAGGATGTGCTCGCCGATCGCGACGCCGACCCGCGGCGTCTCGCTTGAGCCGCGCCGGCGATAGACCCCGAAGGGAAGATTCTGGATCGGGAAATCGGCATCGCGTGCGTTGGCGCTCTCAATGAAGCTCCTGCGCGCGGGATCGTGGGTCTCGTTGGTCGCGCCCATGCCGCTATCCCGGGAAGTGCTTCCTGAGTCCCTGCCAGCCCTCGAAATAGTCGTGCTGGAGCTCGGAGGACGCCAGGGCGTAGCGCGTGAGCCGCATGGCCAGGCGGGTCTCGAACATGAACGCCATGGTGTTGTCGATCTTGTGCGGCTTGAGCTCGGCATTGGTGGCGCGCTCCCAGGTCTCGGCGTCGGGCCCGTGCGCGGACATGCAGTTGTGCAGGCTGGCGCCGCCCGGCAGAAAACCTTCCGCCTTGGCGTCATAGGCGCCGTATAGGAGACCCATGAACTCGCACATCACGTTGCGGTGGAACCACGGCGGCCGGAACGTGTCCTCGCCCACCAGCCAGCGCGGCGGAAAGATGGCGAAGTCGACGTTGGCCGTGCCGGGCAGGTCCGAGGGTGCGGTCAAGACGGTGAAGATCGAGGGGTCGGGATGATCGAAGCTGATCGTGCCGATCACCATGAACCGCGCCAGATCGTACTTGTAGGGGACGAGGTTGCCGTGCCAGGCCACCACGTTGAGGGGCGAGTGCTGCATCTCGGCCGCCCACAGGTTGCCCTGGAATTTGGCGATCAGCAGGCAGGACTTGTCCTCGTCCTCGAAGGCGGCGACCGGCGCCATAAAGTCGCGCGGATTGGCGAGGCCGTTGGCACCGAGCGGGCCGAGCTCGGGCAGACGAAAAATCTGGCCGTAGTTCTCGCACACATAGCCGCGCGAGGGCCCGTCGGGCAGCTCGACCTTGAAGCGCAATCCGCGCGGCACCAGCACGATCTCGCCGGGAGCAGCCTCGATGACGCCAAGCTCGGTCACCAGGCGCAGCCGGCCCTGCTGCGGGACGAGCAGAAGCTCGCCATCGGCGTCGTAGAAATAGCGGTCGGTCATCGAGCGGTTGGCGGCATAGACGTGCGCCGCCATGCCGCTTTGCTGGCTCGCCTCGCCGTTGCCGCCTATCGTGATCAGGCCCTCGATGAACTCGGTCGGCTCCTCCGGAATCGGGAACGGGCTCCAGCGCAATTGGGAGGGCGTCGCCTCGACCTCGGCGAAGGGCGCGGTCCGCACTAGACCATTGTCGATGCGCGCATAGGGCCGGTGCACGACCGAGGGCCGCGTGCGGTAGGTCCAGGTCCGGCGGTTCTCATGGCGCGGGGTGGTGAACGAGGTGCCGGAAATCTGCTCGCTGTAAAGGCCGAGCGGCGGCCGTTGCGGGCTGTTGCGTCCGACCGGCAGCGCGCCGGGCCGGGCTTGCGAGGCGAAATGGTTGCCGAAGCCGGTCTGGTATTCGAGCGCCGGCGCCGTGGCCTGCGGTGCGACGCGTTCCTTCACGGTGACCTCGTGTGCCATGGCTGTGCTCCGCGATGAATCCTCGGCGCAAGAATCCCGCCAAATGACGGGGGTGTCCAGCAACATCGCTGGCGAGCCCTGCCCGCGATACACGCTCGCCTATCGCCTGGCTCAGGCGATATCGCGATGCGAGATTTCGACCACGCGCGCGTGTTGCGCCAGTTGCTCGACCAGCGCGTCGGCGACCGCCCGGTTCCTGGGATCGAGATTGGCATCCCACTCGTCGAACAGATAGATCGAAGCTTCGGTGTGGCGCACGATTTCCTGCAGCGACTGGAGCTGACGCTCGCCCGATGAGAACCCGACCTTCTTCTTGGGGCGCGTCTCGACCTCGCCCGCCTCGGCGAGCAGCGCCGGATCGATGCTCTCGTCCACGCCTTCCGGTTCGATGCCCTCCGCGAACTGGAAGGCCAGCCGATCGGTCGTCGGCCAGTAATAGGCCCGGTTCTTGATCGTCGCCTTGAGCGCGGCAAGCAGGCTCGATTTGCCGCTGCCATTGCCGCCGCGCACGTAGATGCGGCCGTTGGGCCTGGAATAGACAAGCTTCAATGCTTCATCGAGCGAGCCGACCACGTTCGACCGATCGCCCTCCCGCAGCACAAGGCGATCGTACTTGATGCGCCGATCGTAGGCCACATCGGGATCGGGCCGCATGTTGTCGACCACGCCGCCCATGCGGACCCAGATCGCCACCATGTCGTTCCAGCCCGACGCGAGCGTGTAGAGATCGCGCGTCATCTCGATCTGGCGCGGCAGGGTCGCGGCCAGCATGACCAGCACCTCGGTGTCGCCGGCGTTGCGAATCGCCACCATGACCATGGTGGCGAAGATGACGGCCAGCGCGATGATGCCGCTCGCGGTGCTCAAACCCTCGCGCGTCATGATCGCCCAGATCTGGGCGCGCAAAGCATCGCGCAGGCGCACCTTGAAGCCGGCGAGCCAGAGCCGCAGGTTGTAGCGATTGCCGCTGAACACGTTGTCCCAGGCGGTGTAGCCCTGCGCGGTCATGCGGTTGGTCTGGCGCTGGTTCTCCAGATAGGCGCGCGCGACCGGCTTGCGCGCCGCGATCTGCATGGCGACCAACGCCACGAACACAGCGCCATAGGCAACCGGGAAGCTGGTGTCGATCTCGCTGCCGAGCACGATCGAGTTGAGCACGAGATGAAATAACAGCTTGAGGTCGGCCTCCAGCTCGTAGACGAGCTGGAAGAAGATGTGGAAGGTCTCCCCGGTCAGAAACGGCTCGACCACCTCGCGCGTGCCCTTCTCGTGCAGCAGCTTGGTCTGGTGACGGTTGTCGCGCGCAAAGCGCTGCATGTAACGGCCGAAGGCGCCAAAGCCGGCCCGCTCCGCGAAGACCCAACTGACGGCGCCGATGACATAGGCGCTCGACTGCGCGACCAGAATCCAGATCAGGTCGGCGGTCAGGAAATCGTCGTTGGCAACGTCGCGCCCGGCCTTGATGATCAGATAGGTCGTCGCCGCCGTGAGAACCGATTCAAAGAGGAGCAGCGCCACCATGAAATAGAACGAGCGGCAAAGGATGAATTTGGCGAGGTCGAGGCGGTGGAATTTCTCGCGTATCATGGAATGATTCTCTCGCAATCGGTGAGCACTAGGCGGTGCAGCAGACCGGCCCGCTCATAGCAATTTTCGCTATCTGACAAAAGAACGCCTGCCCGGGCAGGGTCAGCCCGGGACGGCGACGCCGAGATGAACAAATCGTCAGGCTGCGGGTCGATCCTGCGGTGCGGCAAAATCGACCGGGGTGCCGCGCGGAATGATGCCGGTGGGATTGACGCTGGTGTTGGAATAATACCCGATCACGTAGTAGCGCGGCGTGACGGTGGCTGCGATCCCGGGCACCTGCAGCAGGGCGTGCATGTAGCGGGACAGGCTGGGGTAATCGGCGATCCGCTTCTTGTTGCACTTGAACAGCGAGAAGTAGACGAGATCGAAGCGCAACAGGGTGGGAAACAGCCGCCAGTCCGCCTCGGTGATCCGCCCGCCGACGAGGTAGGGCTGGCGCGACAACCGCGCCTCGATCTCGTCGAGGGCGGCGAATAGTCCGTCGAAGGCGTCGTCATAGGCGGCCTGCGACTTGGCGAAGCCGCAGCGATAGACCCCGTTGTTGACGTTGTCGTAGACGAACCCGTTGATGCGGTCGATCTCGGATCGCAGCTCCGGCGGATAATAGTCGGTATCGTCGCCCGCAATCCCGCCGAACTCGCTGTTGAACATGCGAATGATCTCGGACGACTCGTTGTTGACGATCCGCCGGGTCGTCTTGTCCCACAGCGTCGGCACCGTCACCTTGCCGGTGTAGTCCGGCTCGGTCGCAGTGTAGGCCTCGTGCAGGTAGCGGAAGTGGTTGACCGTATCCGCAGCGCAGTCGGGAAATCGTGGGTCCGCCTCGAACGTCCAGCCCTGCTCGCGCCGGCCGGGAATCGCGTGCGAGATGGTGACGGCGCCTTCAAGCTTCTTCAGCACGCGGAAAATCATGGTGCGGTGGGCCCATGGGCAGTTGTGCGCGACGTAGAGGTGGTAGCGTCCGGCCTCGGCCTTGAAGTCGGATGAGCCGTCGGCGGTGATCTTGTCGCGGAAGGCGCTGGCGATGCGCTGGAACGAGCCGGCTTTGCCGATCTCGGCGGCAGGATTGCCCTCGGTCCACTTGCCGTTCAACAGATAGCCCATGAGCCCTCTCCTCGCCCCGGTGATAATGATGTGGAAATACAGGGGTTATGGGTTCCGGGCTGCGCCCGGCACCGGAATGACCGGGATGGGTCCTTCTGCGCCTGATAAGCGCACCTTTTGGGCGGCTCAATAGGAGCGCGGCATCCCCAGCACATGCTGGCCGAGATAGGCGAGGATGAGGTTGGTCGAGATCGGCGCAATCAGCGAAATGCGGCATTCGCGCCACTTGCGCTCAATGTCGTATTCGCGCGCGGCGGCAAAGCCGCCGAAGGTCTGCATGCAGGCTTCGCCGGCGTGCCACGCCGCCTCCGAGGCCAGCAGCTTCGCGGTGTTGGCCTCCTCCCCGCACGGCTTGCCGGCATCGAACAGCGCGGCGGCCGCGCGCGTGACGAGGTCGGCGGCCTTCCATTCCGCATAGGCGCGCGCGATCGGGAACTGGATGCCCTGGTTCTGGCCGATCGGTCGCCCGAACACGATGCGCTGGCAGGCATATTCGGAGGCGCGCCGAATGAAATAGCGCGCGTCGCCGAGCGATTCGCCCGAGACCAGAATCCGCTCCGCGTTCATGCCGTCGAGGATGTAGCGGAAGCCCTGCCCTTCCTCGCCGATCAGGTTTTCCGCCGGCACCTTGAGGTCGTCGAAGAACAACTCGTTGGTCTGGTGGTTGATCATGGTGTCGACGCGGCGGATCGTCAGGCCGCTGCCGACGGCCTTGCGCATGTCGACCAGCAGCACCGACAGCCCCTCGGTGCGCCGCTTGACCTGATCGGGCGGCGTGGTGCGCACCAACAGCATCATCAGGTCGGACTTGTGCGCGCGCGACGTCCACAGCTTCTGACCGTTGACGACGTAGTGGTCGCCGGCGCGAACCGCGCGCGTCTTGAGCTGCGTCGTGTCGGAGCCCGTCGTCGGCTCGGTCACGCCGAACGCCTGGAAGCGGATTTCGCCGGTGGCGATCTTGGGCAGATAGCGCTGCTTTTGCTCCTGGCTGCCGTGGCGCAGCAGCGTGCCCATCATGTACATCTGAGCGTGGCAGGCGCTGGCGCTGCAACCCGACGTGTGGATTTCCTCGAGGATCACGCAGCCCGCCCGGATCGGCAGCCCGGCGCCGCCGTACTGCTCCGGAATGAGCGCGCCGAGGTAGCCGGCCGCGCTCAGCTCGGCGACGAATTCTTCTGCATAGTCGTCGTTCTTTTCGAGCTTGCGCCAGTAGGCGCCGGGGTACTTTTGGCAGATCGCGCGCACGCCGGCGCGGATCTCGGGAAAATCCTCGCCGAGCGGGACCATCGCCAACTCGGCGTTGCTGACACGATCGTCCATCGTCATCGTCCCTTGAATTCGGGCGGGCGCCGCTCGTTGAACGCGCGCACGCCCTCGCGCCGGTCCTCGCTGCCTATGGTGCGCTCGTAGGCCTGCACTTCGAGCAGAAGTCCGCTGGTCAGATCGACCTGCAGGCCCTGGTGGATCGCCTTCTTGGCCTGGCGCACCGAGATCGGCGCATTGCGGCAGATCGTGCGCGCCACTTCAAGCACGCGCGGCATCAGCTCGGCAGGCTCGCATAGCGCGTTGACCACACCCCAGTCGAGGGCCTCTTTTGCGCTGAACGGCCGGCCGGTGAAAATCAGCTCCTTGGCGCGTCGTTCGCCCACCGCCCGCGGCAGATTCTGCGTGCCGCCGCCGCCCGGGATGATGCCGCGCGTGACCTCGGGCAAGGCGAAGCGCGCCGTCGTCGTCGCATATATGAAGTCGCAGCATAGCGCGAGCTCGCAGCCGCCGCCATACGCCACGCCGTTGACCGCGGCGATCACCGGGACCGCCGCGTTGAGGATGGCGTAGGCGCTCTCCTCGATGATGGCGTGCTGCAGCCGCCAGTCATCGTCGCTCATGCCCTGCCTCTCCTTGAGATCGCCGCCCGCCGAGAACGCGCGATCGCCGGCGCCGGTGATGACCACGCAGCGCAGATCGCCGGGCGTGAACGCCAGCGGGCCGAACACAGCGCGCAAATCCTCGCATGTTGCGGTGTTGAGGGCGTTGAGCACCTCTGGCCGGTTGAACCGCACAACCCACAGCCCCGCCTCCGGCGCCTCGACTTGCAGGTTATTGAGCTTGGCCGGAATCCTCATGGCGTGGCCTTCTTGCGCGCGGTGCGCCCGAGCACCACCTCGGTCGCCTCGCCGAGCTTGGGCGGGCTGTTGCGAAACGGCGGCCGTTCGTCGTCGAACTTGAGCGGTAGGCCCATCAACGCCATGCCGCCGTCGGGCGCCTCCTGCAGCATGCCGAGCGCGCGGCTCTGGGGATGCGCCAACACCTCGTCGAGGGCGAGCACGGGGGCGCACGGCACGCCGGCAGCGTCGAGCGTGGCCTGCCAGTGCTCGCGCGGGGCCGACCTGATCACCTCGGCGATCAGGCCGTTGAGCCGCGCGCGGTTCTTGACGCGGTCAGGGTTGGTGCGGAAAGCCGGATCGTGCGGCCACTCGGGATGACCGAGCGCGGCCGAGAGTCGCGCGAACTGGGCGTCGTTGCCGGCCGCAATCACGACCCAGCCATCCTGGGCCTCGAACGCCCGGTAGGGGGTCAGCGCCATGTTCTCCGAGCCGAGCCGGCGCGGCACCCGTCCCGACGCGGCGAATTGGACGGCATGGATGGCCATCCACGCGAGCGCGGTCTCGTAGAGCGAGGTCGCCACGATGCAGCCCTGGCCGGTGAGCGCGCGGCGGTAGAGCGCGGCGAGGATGCCAATGACCATCCACATGGCGGCGCCCTGGTCGATGATCGCCGGCCCGACGCGCACCGGCTCCTGGCCCTCGTGCCCGGTGACGCTCATGATCCCGCCGAACGCCTGCATCAGGGGATCGTAGCCCGGCTTGCCGGCGCGCGGGCCGCTCGTCCCGAATGCCGCCAAGTCGCAGTAGATCAGCGACGGCTTGGCCGCCGTCAGCGTGGCCGCGTCCAGGCCGAACGCCTCGACCACGCCGGCGCGCAGGTTCTGCACCACGATATCGGCGCGCTCGAGGATGAAGCGGCGCAGCGCCTCGCACTGCGTTGCGTCCTTGAGGTCGATCGCGGCCGAGCGCTTGTTGCGGTTGATGGCGATGAAGGTCGCCGCCACCCCATCGACGAACGGCGGGCCCCAGGAGCGGGCATCGTCACCGCGTTCGGGATTTTCAATCTTGATGACCTCGGCGCCGAGCTCGGCCAGAATCTGCGCGGCGGTCGGCGCTGCGACGCTGGTGCCAAGCTCGATCGCGACGAGCCCGGAGAGCGGCTGGGCAGCGCTGGTCACGGCACCCTCTGGTTGCGGAGGCAGGGTTGATCGGCGTTCCATTACTATATCGCCCCAGCGGGCGCCACCGCAGGGGACACATGCGTGGCCTGCGCCGCCCACACAAGCGCTCGCCTGCCGTGCGCTGTTAGACTAAGCTTGCTGGCAACGGAGGCGCGTTATGGGCGACTTGCCCAGGAGGATCACCATCAGCGAGGTCGGCCCGCGCGACGGGCTGCAGATCGAAGCGACCACCGTGTCGACCGCCGACAAGATCGCGCTGATCGACAAGCTCGTCGCCGCGGGGATCGATCGCATCGAGGTGTCCGCCTTCGTCCATCCAAAGGTGGTGCCGCAGATGGCCGACGCCGAGCAGGTCTTTGCCGGCATCCACCGCCGGCCGGGCGTGCGTTACGGCGCGCTCGTGCCCAACGCCAAGGGCGCCGAACGCGCGATCGCGGCGGGCGCCGACGACCTCAAGATCGGGATTGCCGCCAGCAATACGTTCAACGAGGTCAACGTGCGCATGACCACCGAACAGGGCGTGCGGGCGCTCGACGAGATCGTTGCGCTGGCGCGCGGCACCGACCGCCGCCTGGTCGGCGTCGTCGCGACCGCCTTCGGCTGCCCCTACGAAGGTCCGGTTCCGCTCGCGCAGGTCGAGCGGCTGTTCGCTCACCTCGTCGAGCTTGGCGCCGACCCGATCTATCTCGCCGACACCACCGGCGTCGGCAACCCGACCTCGGTGCGGCGCACGCTCGCTCATCTGCGCGCGCGCTGGCCCGATCGCCAAATCGGCTTGCACCTGCACAACACGCGGGGTCTCGGCCTCGCCAACGCGCTCGCCGGGATCGAGTTCGGCATTGCCGACTTCGAAAGCTCGATCGGCGGGCTCGGCGGCTGCCCGTTCGCGCCGCGCGCGGTCGGCAACATCTCGACCGAGGACTTCGTCCACATGGTGCACGAGATGGGCATCGAGACCGGCATCGACCTCGACGCGCTGATCGGCGTTGCGCGCTTTGCCCAAAACGTCCTTCATCGCACGCTGCCGGGCATGGTAATGAAAGCGGGCAAGGCCAGCGAATTGCATGACAGGAACGCTCCGCGCATGAAGGTCGATTGATCGGCGTCAACTCGGAAAGAGCGCGGCGCGCGGCTGTCCGCACGCAGGACGGAAAGGGGAGACGGCATGGGTCTGACGAGCGAGATCGGAAAGTTCGTCGCCAGCACGCGTTGCGAGGATATTCCCGAGAACGCCGCTGCGATCGTCTGCCGGGGATTTACCGACTGCGTCGGCCTCCTCATCGGCGGGTTGGCGGAGCCGGTCACCGCGATCGTGGCCAAGTCCGTCGGCTGGACGGCTCCGCTGGCGCGGATTGCGGACTTTGGGCCGGCCGGGATCGCTGCGCCCGATCTCGCGCTGATCTACGGCACCGCCGCCCATGCACTCGATTACGACGACACCGCGCTGACCGGCCACCCGAGCGCGGTGCTGGTTTCCGCGATCCTGGCCGAGGCCCAAGAGGTGGGCGCGAGCGGCAAGGATATGGTCGCCGCCTACGTGGTCGGTTATGAGGTGTGGGCCGACCTCCTGCGACGCGAGGCCGACGCGCTGCACCAGAAGGGCTGGCACCCTTCGGCGATGTACGGCGCGCTTGCGGCCGCATCCGCGTCCGCCCACCTGCGCGGGCTTAACGCCGAGCTTGCCACCCGCGCGGTCGCCATCGCGGCCTCGCTTGCGAGCGGCGTCGTCGCCAACTTCGGCACCATGACCAAGCCGTTCCACATCGGCCGCACGGCGCAATCGGGTCTCACCGCCACGCGCCTCGCGCAGGCCGGCCTCACGGCATCGGCCGACGCGATCGAGCACGATCTTGGATTTCTGCAGGCGATCTCGCCGCGCGGCACCGTCGACACGAGGGCGCCGGCGCGCTTCGGCGATCCTTGGCAGATATTGAGGCACGGCATCAACATCAAGCTCTACCCGGTGTGCCTCGGCACCCACCGCATTCTCGACGCCATGATCGAGGTGTGCCGCACGAACGCCATCAAAGCGGACGATATCCGCGCGGTCGATGTGGAGATTGCCGAGAACTCGACCAAGATCCTGCGCAATCACCGCCCGCAGACCGGGCTCGAGGCCAAATTCAGCGCCGAGTTTGCTATCGCGGCAGCGGCGGTCGCCGGGCGGTGCAGCGGCGAGGAACTGAGCGACACCTTCGTGCGCCGCGCCGACGTCCAGAACTTGTTGGAGAAGGTTCGCATCCACCCGCTCACCGAGAAGGACCCGGAGGAGCCGACCTTCTCGCCCTTCGATCGCGTCCGCGTGACGTTGACCGACGGCCGCGTCGTCGCCTCCGAGCCGGTTGCCCATGCCCGCGGCCACTTCAAGCGCGGGGTCGAGCGCGAGGTGCTGTGGCGCAAGTTCGCCGACTGCGCGGCGGGCGCGATCGGGCACGAGCGGGCCCGTGCACTGTTTGCCGCGCTGCAGGACCTGCCGCGGGCTGGCGGCGTCGGAGATCTGCGCGCCTCGCTCGCACCAGCAGCGGAGTGACCCATGCCGGCCACCCTTCTCCCTGTGTTCGCGCTCCTTGCGCTGGGCGCCCTCTTGCCCGCCTCGGCGCTGGCTCAGGACTATCCCACCCGGACGATCACGCTCATCGTCCCCTTCCCGCCCGGCGGCTCGACCGACGCCGTTGCGCGCCTGGCCCGCGACGGCCTGAGCGAGGCGCTCGGCCAGCCGATCGTCATCGACAACCGCGGCGGCGCCGGGGGCACGACCGGCGCTGCCTTCGTCGCCAATAGCAGCCCCGACGGCTATACGCTGCTCTCCACCACCAGCGCGCCGCTGACGATGAACAAGTATATGCAGAAGAATTATCCCTACGATCCGCTCACTGCCTTTGCCCCGATCTCGTTGACTGCCGAATCCTATCTTCTGATGGCCGTGCACCCCTCGCTGCCGGTGCGCAACATTCCGGAGTTCATCGATTACGCCAAGAAGAACCCCGGCAAGCTGTCGTTCGGCAGCGCCGGGGTCGGCTCGGCCCACCACATCGCCGGCGAACTGATCAAGCAGAAGACCGGCATCGACATGGTGCACGTGCCCTACAAGGGCGGCGGGCCGGCGATTCAGGACCTCATCGCCGGCAACATCCCGGTCAGCTTTGGCACCGCGCCGGCGCTCTTGCCGCACATGCGGGCGGGCCTGGTTCGCGTCATCGCGACCACGCGCGCCGAGCGCGCGCCGGACCTGCCGGACATCCCGACGATTTCCGAGACCCTGCCCGGCGTCGTGACCATCTCCTGGCTCGGCCTGTTCGCGCCGGCGGGGACGCCCCCGGCGGTCGTGGAGCGCATCAACAAGGCGGTTGCGCGGGCACTCAGCAAGCCGGAGGTCATCGAGAAGTTCAAGCTGCAGGGGCTGACGGCCCGCACCGGAACGCCCGCCGAACTCGGCCAGCGCGTCCGCACCGAATTCGAGATGTGGGGCAAGATCATTCCGCTGATCGGACTTGCACCGCAATGACCGCAAGCAAGGTTGGGCAGTTCAATTGGGGGGCAGACATGAACCGGACATTGTATGCTTTCGTGTCCCTGTTCGCCGCCGTTCTGGCGGCGCCCGGGGCGATCCTCGCGCAGGATTATCCGACCCGGCCGATCACGATGGTGGTGCCGTTCCCGCCCGGCGGGTCGACCGACGCCATGGCCCGCATCATCCAGGACCCGATGGGCCAGGCGCTGGGTCAGACCATCGTCATCGACAACCGCGGCGGGGCTGGCGGCTCCACCGGCGCGGCGGCGGTCGCCAACGCGCGGCCCGATGGCTACACGATCCTGCTGTCGGTCAACGCGTCGCTGACCATGAACATGTACATGCAGAAGAGCTTCCCGTTTGATTCCAAGAAGGCCTTTGCGCCGATCACGTTGCTGTCGGATGTCGCGCTGGTGCTCGCGGTCAATTCCGCGCTGCCCGTGAAAACCGTGCCCGAGCTCATCGACTACGCCCGCAAGAATCCGGGCAAGCTGTCGTACGGCAGCGCGGGCGTCGGCTCCGGGCATC
>DATBWJ010000262.1:0-2268 GCA_036514935.1 Xanthobacteraceae bacterium | reverse complement strand
AGCCGTTCTGTGATCCGGCGCCGTTTCGCGCCGAGCGCTTCGGCTAGCCGAATCTGTCGCGGTAGGCCGGCAGCGCGCCCGCGAAGGGCAGCGCGGCGGCCTCGTAGACACCGCGCGCAATCGCGCGCGCCACGACATTGGCCGCCGCCGCCCCGAGCCGCATGAGGCCGAACGGCGGGTCGGTGAGCGGTCTTGCGCCGGTCGCAGCCGCGAACACGACGTCGCCGTCAAGCGGCGTGTGCACCGGGTAGAGAGCGCGCGCGAGGCCGTCCTGGGCCATGACCGCGAGCCTCTTGGCCTGCGGCTTGGTCAGCCGCGCATCGGTCGCCACCACGACCAGCGTCGTGCTGGCGCCGGGCGCCCCCTTGGTGCGCGGCGTGAGCGCGCCCGGCGGCAGCGGCGCGGGAAAGCCGCGGTTGCCGAACTCGCGCTCCTGTTCGAGCGGTGCGGCCCAGAACCATGGCCCGTCGCCGACCAGCGCGCTGCCGGCGGCATTGACGGCGGCGAGCGCGCCCACCGCGATCCCGTCGTCGAGGAGGGCCGAGGCTGATCCGATGCCGCCCTTGAGATTGACGGTGGTCGCGCCGGCGCCGGCGCCCACGCTGCCAAGCGCGAAGTCGGCGGCGGCGGCTGCCGCCGCCGCGTAGCCAAGGTCGCGATAGGGCGGAAAGCGTCCCCAGTCCTTGTCGCCGCCGTTGAGAAGATCGAACAATATGGCGCCCGGCACGATCGGCACGCGCACGGAGGCGACCGGAAAGCCGCGGCCCTGCTCGCGCAGATAGGCCTGCACGCCGGCGCCCGCGTCGAGCCCGAAAGCCGAGCCGCCGGCGAGCGCGATCGCGTCGATGCGCTCGACCGTCATGGCCGGATCGAGCAGGTCGGTCTCGCGCGTGCCGGGGCCGCCGCCGCGTACGTCGATGGAGGCCACCGCCGGCGCGTCGAACAGGACGACGGTGACGCCGGAGGCAAGACGCGCCTCGCCGGCATGGCCAACGCGCACGCCGGCGACGTCGGTGATGAGGTTATGGCGTGGCGCGGGCACGGGCGGCCTCGGTGACGGGCGAAAATCCGCGCTGCCCCAGCACGCGGGCGAGATGGCGCTCGGCCTCAAAGACCGTGGCAGCGTGGACGAACAGCCGATGGTATTCGGGAGCGAACTCCTCGGCCGGGCCGAGGAGCACCGTGCGCCGCTCTGCGCGAGCGCGCATGGGCTCATCGCGGTAGAAGGCGGCCATGGCGAGTTCGTTGCGCGTGCCCTTGCCGCCCGGCAGCGCGACGATGGCGTCGGCGGTGAACACGTTGATGTGGTTGCGCGCGGGCGTCGTGCGCCAGTCGGCGGCGCGCGGCGGCAGCGGCGTCATGATGGCGATCTCGACATAGGCGTTGGGATAGGGCCGGCCTTCCGCATCGCGATTGGGCTGATCGAGCGGCCCGTCGGCCCTGCGCGGGACAATGCCGATCGACAGGCCGGGGCGGTCGGCGATGCGGACGAACCCCTCGGCCGCCGCCTCCATCACGCCGTAGCCGCCGCCGGTGAGCAGATGCGCCCCCAGCCGCGCCACCATGGCGCCGACCGCGCGCGCGAGATCGGCGCGCACGGGGTCGATCCGGCTCCCCTGCCCGAAGACGGCGACGATCGGCAGCTTGCGCACGGGGAAACTCCTTTGGCGCCAGCATAACACCGATCACATCCCGGCGACGGCGGCGATTGCGGCTTGCGCCCGGGCAGCCGCCTCGCGCATGTAGGCGCCATGGCTGTCGACGTGACCTTCGCCGCCGCGCTGCTCGCCGGGCTGTTGAGCTTTCTGTCGCCCTGCGTCCTGCCGCTGGTGCCACCCTATCTCGTCTACCTCGCCGGCGCCTCGCTCGAGCGGCTGGTCGATGCCGAGCCGGAGCCCCTGGTCCGGCGCGACACCGTCGTCGCCGCGCTGCTGTTCGTGGGCGGCTTTTCCACGGTTTTCGTGGCGCTCGGCGCCAGCGCGAGCGTCATTGGCGCGCTGGTGCAGGCCTACTCGCGCGAGCTCGCCACGCTCGCCGGCATCGCCATCATCGTCATGGGGCTGCACTTCCTCGGCCTCACCCGCCTCGCCCTGCTGATGCGGGTCAAGCGCGTGGAACTGCCGCGCCCGGTCGGGCTGTGGGGCGCCTATGGGATGGGGCTCGCCTTCGCGTTCGGCTGGACGCCGTGCATCGGGCCGATTCTCGCGGCGATCCTGGCGGTCGCGGCCTCGAAGGACACGGTGATGACGGGAGCCGGCCTGCTCGCGG
>DATBWJ010000261.1:0-2738 GCA_036514935.1 Xanthobacteraceae bacterium | reverse complement strand
AGGGGGGAATCGTCTCCCGCTCGGAGATCAGGAATCCGTAGGCTGCGATGCACAGCGTCGCGTGGTGGTGGAAGCCGCGCCATCCTCGCCCTTCGAAGTGGCCGAGGCCGACCTCCTGCTTGAGCTCCTGATAATCGCGCTCGATGCGCCAGCGCAGCTTGGTGAAGTCGACCAGACGACGCAAGGCGATGCCTTCGGGAAGGGTCGAGAGCCAATATTTGGTCGGCTCCTTCTCTCCCTCGGGCCACTCGATCAGCAGCCACTCTTCCGGTCGATTGTCGGTGCGCTGGTAATCACGATGCGCGACACGAACCCGCACATGAGCAAAGCGCGAGGACAGCCGCTCGGCCGTGCCTTCCCGCCATTCGATCGTGCGCCAGGCGCGCTTGGGCAGGCCACGCGCGAGCGCCTTGACCGAGATCGGCCGATGGTTGGCGTCACGGCGGATCAGCTTCGGCGGTCGTCCGCGGCCCGACCAATTCTTCGGCGGCAACGGCCCCGTGCCTGGCGCCCACACCGTCGTGTTCGGCATTATGCCGGCGACGTAGGACAACCCCAGCATCGTGATGTTCGCACGCAGATCGGTGTCGGCGCCATAGCCGGCGTCCATCAGCACCACGCCGCGCGGCAGGCCGGCCTCGCACGCCCAACGCAGCTGCTCGAGCGCGATCCGTGGCTTGGTCTTGAAGCTGATCTCCTTGGGCACACCCGCCTTGCGCCGACGGGCGCGGTCCTTCGCCCAGTCTTTCGGCAGATACAGCTGATAGGCCACCGGCAGGCTCGCATGGTGATTGGCAATCGACAGCGACACTGCGACCTGACAATTGTCCTGCTTGCCGAGTTGGCCGCAGTATTGCCGCGCCACGCCAACCGAGTGCCGCCCCTGCTTGGGGAAGCCCGTGTCGTCGACGATCCACGCCTCGATCGGCCCATGGCGCTCGATCGCCGGCAGCACCATCGCGCGCACTTTGGCCAAGACTCTCGCGTCCGACCAAGCCGCCTCGCCAACGAAATGCAGCAGCGACTGATGCTGCGCCCCGACTCGTGCCGGCGCCGTCACCGCCGCCATCGGCTCCACGCTCTTGCGCTCGCATGGCATCACCAAACCCGTGCAATAGTCCCGCAGCGGTCCCGCCCGGTCCGCATGACCGATCACGTTCACAAGCCCCTCGACATAAGCCACAAACCGCGATTCAGTGTCCTCTGCTGCTCGGAGACCCATCTCAGCCCCCTCTATGCTGAAGTCCGAATCGCTCATAATATCAGATGTTTGCTGATCGCCACTCGTCCCATTTTTCTGATTCAGTAAGATTAGTATAATATTACGAGAGAAATCCTGTGACCGCCGTCACTGCCGCGCCGGCGGGGGTCGCTAGACTGCCATCACGATAGGTCGTTCCTCTGCATGCGGGACCCAGCGGGTCTCGGGGGATCGGCGAGCGGGATGGAGGGTGAGATGACCAGGACGTTTGCAGCCATTGCGACGGCCGCCACGCTTGCGGCTGGCACGTTGGTGACCCCGAGCGCGGCAGAGGCGCGCTGCGTCGGCTGCGCGATCGGCGCCGGCATCGTCGCCGGGGCTGTGATCGGGACGGCGATCGCCGCCTCCTCGGCCCCCTACTACGGCCCGAGCGTCTACTACGCGCCCGGCCCGGTCTATGCCGCTCCCTGCCACTGGCAGACCGATCGCTACTGGGACGGTTTTGGCTGGCGGCTCCGGCGCGTGCGCATGTGCTACTGAGGAAGCGACTGTGGGCCTTGACGCCCCGGCGATGGCGGCGCCCCGCGCGGGCGCTGCTGCGGTTGGCGCGCCGGGTCGCACTGCGGACAATGTGAGTCAAATCGGTGATGCTCGCTTAAATATGGCCGCATTCTGGCACCAACGTTCAGACAACGTTCAGGGCTGGCGTGCGAAACCAACACTCGGCACTGGCGTTATCAAAAGTTCAGACTTGGAGGCACGACATGAGGAAGACACTGACCGCGCTCGCGGCGGCGGCGGCGATTACGATCGCGGCCGTGGCCGCGCCCACACCGGCTGATGCGCGCGGCCGCGGCGCTGCGGTGGCGGCCGGTATCATCGGCGGCATCGCTGCGGGCGCGCTGATCGCGGGCGCAGCGCACGGCTCCTATTACGGGCCCGGTTACTACGGCGGACCCGCCTACTACGCGCCGGTATATGCACCGGCCTGCTACTGGCAGCGCCAGCGGTTCTGGGACGGCTTTGGCTGGCGCCTTCGCCGCGTGCGGGTCTGCTACTGACGCCCTCGAAGCGGCGCAACCGCGGGCAAGGGCAGGGCGAGCGCTCATTGAGCGCCCGGATGTCCGGCCTTTACGCAAGCAGACGCGCGAGCATCGAAGTGAAGGTCGGCCGGCGCCAACGCCGGCCGCTTTTTTTTGTGACGTGCACCCGCCGGCGTGCGCGCGCGTTGTTTGGGGTCGGCGCATTAACAGATGTGCGCGTTAACAGCGCCGCAATCCGGACACGAAGAACGCTCACGTTCAGTTCATAAAGATGGCTGCCGCGCCAGCCGTTGAGGCCGTGTGCCTGCGGCCGCTGCGTGGCGGCACGCGTGGCGAGGGTGTCATGTCGGTGACGTTTCGCATCGGCGCCATCGCGCTGGCCGCGCTGATCGCGGGCGCCGGCGCGGCAATGGGCGAGCCCAAGGCAAAAAGCGGCACAGCCGCCGCACGCGGCGGTCATGCGCGCCCTGCGATGGGCGCCGCGCCGCGTCCTT
>DATBWJ010000260.1:0-6130 GCA_036514935.1 Xanthobacteraceae bacterium | reverse complement strand
CCCGGACCTGCGCGCGATCTTGCCCCCATCGCGCGCAGCCATTTCGACATCGCACGCGAGCCACGGAGCCACCATGCCAAGAATCATCGAGCACGTGCATTGGCCCGATGCGCCGGATATCTGGATGCCCTATGCGCCGGCCATCAAGGTCAGGGGCGGCACGACGATCTATCTCGCCGGCGTCACCGCGGCGCCGGTCTACCATCACCACCCGCACCGGCCGGAGGAGTTCGACGACATGCCGCGCGACATGGCGGGCCAGGCGCGCGCGGCGCTGGAGAACCTGAAGCGCGGGCTTGAGGCCGCGGGCGCGAGCTTTGCCGATGTCGTCACCGCCGAACGCTTCGTCACCGACCTCACCGACCAGGATGCACTCAATCGCGTGTGGGGCGAGTATTTTCGCGACGCCAAGCCGGCAACGACCACGGTGCAGGTCGTCCGGCTCGCAACCGATCCGCGCTGCCTCGTCGAGATCAACGCGATTGCCGTGATCGACTGAGCACGGCGGCGCGCAAGCCGCCATGCGCGGCCTCGCAAGTCCTGCACCATCTTGAGTGGTCAGCGCCGAGGCGGCGTAGCCGGGGGGCAGGGCGGCCGCCCTTGTGTCTGGCCGGGGACAGGCGCACGCTGAGCCCGGCATCACGCCGTCCCCGGCGGTACTTCGGCTGATGCCCTCAAATTGGACCACGGATATAGCCGGCACACGGCAAGGGAGGCGGACATGGCGACTTTTATCGTGTTGGCAAGTTTCACGGACCTGGGCATTCGCAACGTCAAGGACACCACCAAACGCGCCGACGCCTTCGCAAACCTGGCGAAGAAGCACGGCGCCGCCTTGAAGGACATCTACTGGACGATCGGGCGCTACGATCTCGTTGCGATTGTCGAGGCGCCGGACGCGGCGACGCTGACCGCCCTCGGGCTCACGCTCGGCAAGACGGGCAACGTGCGCACCGAAACGTTGAGCGGGTTCTCCAGGGCCGAAATGGACGCGATCCTGAGCAAGGTCGAATAGGCCGGCGCCAGCCCGGGCGCGGCCGGTTTCGCCTGGCCTGCCGGATCACAGTTCAACGGTCATTCCATCCTCGGCCGTCGGGTAGTCGACCTCGGCGAGGCGGGCGAGCATGTCGTCGCTCATGTGGGTGAGGATCACGCGCCTGGCGCCGATCGCGGGCAGGTGCGCGCGCAACGTCGCCAGCGAGAGATGGGCGCGCACCGGCTTCTCGTAGGTGTAGCATTCGCAGATGAACAGGTCGGCCCCGCGCGCGGCCTCAGCCAGGGCGTCGACCCATTCGGTATCGCCGGAGTAGCAGATCGTCCTGCCCTCGACCTCGATGCGATAGGCAAGGCAGGGGCCGGCGCGGTCGTCATGGCGAACGTGAAAAGGCGTGACGCGCATGTCGCCGAGGTCGTTGGCGTGTCCGATGTCGACCTCGCGCAGCGCGATTGGAAAAGGAAGCCGCCGCTCGCCGGGAAAGCTCGCCGTCATCAGCCGTGTGAACCAGTCCTGCAGGCCGGGCGGACCGGCGATCATGAGCGGCCTGGTGCGCTTGGCGACGAGCTGGGCGTCCAGCACAAAAAACGGCACGCCTCCGAAGTGGTCGAGGTGAAAATGCGTCAGCAAAATCGCGTCAATGGCGTTCCTGTCGGTGGCCAGTTTCCTCATCGCCACCAGCGAGGTGGCGCCGCAGTCGATCAGAAAGTTCGCGCTCGCGCCGGTCACATGAAAGCAGGTATTGAAGCGGCCGCCCGAACCAAATGCATCGCCGCTGCCGATGAATTGGAGGCGCATGCTCGCTCCTGTGACGTGGCCCCGGCAGATAGGTGCGCCCGCGGGATGAAGCGTTCCAACCGCGCGGGTGACGGCGGCTCGCCCACCGGTCAGTCCAGCACCTTGAACAACCGCTTGTCGTAGGGCGCGCCGAGCATGGGTTGCAGCTTGTCGCGGAACTGCCGCATGGCCGCGGTCATGTCGAAGGCATCTTGCAACCTGCGGTTCGTCCAGACGCTGACGACGCTGAACTGGTTAGAACTGTCGACCTGCCGCACGACTTCCAGCAGCACATTGCCGGTCGCCTTGCGCCCCGTATCGGCCATTTGCGTGAGCAGCGCGGCGGCCTCGTTTGCGCGCGCCGCAAGCACCTCGATATGCGTCACCGCATAGGTGAGGCGACCGCCCGGCAGCGGCTGCGGCGGCAGGACCGACACGGGGGCGTAGACCCGTTCATCGTAGGGACCGGCAAGCATGGGCCTGAGCCGGTCGTGGAACTGCGAGGTGGCGGCGGCGGCGCGATGGGCCTCAAACGCGGCACGGTCCTTCCAGATCTCGAGCGCGACGAACTGGTTCTGCTGCTCCAGCCGCTGCGCGAATTCGCAGCGCTGCGTGCCGCTCTCGTTGCGGCAGCTTTCGCGAAACTGCTTGAGCAGGTTCATGCCGGCTTTTTTCGCCGACAGCAGGACATCGATATGACCCACCACGTAGAGCGGCGCGCTGGCCTGCGGTGCCTGCGCCTGCGCGGCGTGCAGGAACCACACGATCAATGCTGCGCCCAATGCCGGAAGATGACATGGTTTCATGTGAGGCCTCGTCGCATGAAGCTATCGTCGCGGCGCTCTCGCCGTCAATCTGGGCGCGATCGAAAAGGGTGGTCACGCGATCTGCACGATCACCTTGCCGCCGACGCCACGCTCGACGGACTCGTGCGCAACGACGATCTTGTCGAGGGGAACAGTGAGCGCCACGTTGTGCAGGAGGCGGTTCTCCGCCAGCATTTTTGTGATGTCGGCGATGGCATTCCTGGTCTCCGCCGGCGTCATTTCGTAGACCAGGATGAAGCGGATGTTGATGTTGTTCGTCAGGCAGTAGGCGGCGGGGATGGTGTGGTCGGGCGAGCTCGTGCCATAGACGACGACGTTGGCGCGCGGGCGCAGGACCGATGGCCATAACTTCGCGCCGGCCCCAAGATCGACTTCGAGGACGGCGTCAACGCCCGTGCGGGCGGTGATGTCGGCGATGCGCGCGGCAACGTCCTCGCTGCGGTAGTTGATCACATGGTCGGCGCCGGCCCGGCGCGCGATCTCGCCCTTGGCGTCCGAGCTGACCGTGGTGATCACGCCGGCGCGCCGGGCCTTGGCGAATTGGATCGCATAGTTGCCGACGGCGCCGGCGCCGGCCGGAACGAATACCGTCGCTCCCTCCGCCGGCAGCGCGAGAGAGACGGCGTACCATGCGGTCATCGCTGGAATCGCCAGCCCAGCGCCGGCCTCGAAGCTGACGCTTGCCGGCAGCGGCACGGCCTGCGCCTCAGGCAGCACCACGTATTCGGCGGCGGTGCCGAACGGGCGCTTCCACTGCGCGTTCCAGGTCCACACGCGCTCGCCGATGCGGCTTGCCGACACGCCGGCGCCCACCATCTCGATCTCGCCGGCCCCGTCGCTGTGGGGAATGACGCGCGCAAACGCGATTTTGCGGGTGAGGCCGGCGCGGCTCTTCACATCGGATGGGTTGACCCCCGATGTGCGCACCTTGACGCGCACCTCGCCCGGGCCGGGCTGCGGCGCGTCGACGTCGCCGACCCGCAGCACCTCGGCGGCGGGCCCGTTCCTTTCATAGTAGGCGGCGCGCATGACCTCTCCCATCGCGATCAGCGCAAGAATGCAATCATAGCACGGCTCATGGCGACCGTAAGTCTCATGCCGCGCGACGGCGGTATCGGCTGTTCGTGCATGTACGCGGATCGCCGGCGTCCCCGGTGCCGCGCCGACCGGCGGTGAGCTCGCTCTGTGCGGACCGGAGCATGATCCGTTCGCGTCGAATCGGATCATGCTCCAGCTTCTTACGTTTTGTCGCATTTTCTACGGCGAACCGGTTCCCACTTCGCCGGAAAATGCTCGAGACGTCGGTGGCTACCTGGACGTCAACCGGTCCCATTCGTAGCGGGCGCGATCGACGGTGAGCCGCGCAAGCTCGCTGGCGACGTCCCAGTTCACCAGTCGCTTGGCGGAAATATCGATCGAGGCGTCGTGAACGTAGGCGCCGCCGATGGTCACCCCGATTCCCAGAATGAAAGCGAGCAGCACGCGCATGTCGCAACCCTTTCTGTCGGCGCCGTGCGCCGGCTACACGCGTGGTCCGGCGACCTCGACCGGTCGGAAGACCGCCTGCGGGAGCGATGACGCCAGTAAAACCCTGGCTTGGACTCGCACGCGGTTGATTCGACCCCGCTGCCACGATACACGCGCGTCGCCGGCAAGAGAATGCCGACGCTGTGCGGGTGGTTTCGCGCCTGCCCCCGCAGGCGCGGTGCGAGACCGGGCCGCCAGCTAATAGCAGATATTGACCGTGCGAAGACGCATCCCCCACGGCGTCGCCATCCAGCGCTTGCGCAGGCACGGGTAGTAGCCGGCGTAGGCCGGAGCCGCATGGAAGCGCGGGCCCCAGGCGCCGCGGACGTAGTGATGGCCGAAATGGCCGTGCCAGCCGCGCCCGTGGGCGGACGCCGTGGTGGGGGTGAGGGCGGCGGCGCCGAGCGCGATCATGACGGCGAGGACAGCCTTGCGAAACATCGTCATCTCCTTCGAACCGGATGCCGGTTGCACATCCTGATCCGTTGGTCGCGCCTGCGCGCCCGCCGGTTCAGGATGATGGCGGCGCGGACCTCCCGGGTGCGGCGCGAGCGGGTGGCTGTGGTGCGGCTTATCGCACCGAACGAAGTGGCGGCTTGGTGTTCATGTTCCATTCATGGGCGCGTACGGGTGAACCGCGCGGAGGAGCCTTGTCGGTCGCGCGCGGAGGAACCTGTAGCGCGGCGGAACCTTGTCGGTCTGCGGAGAGGCCGTTATAAGCCGCCCGACCCCTCTTCCGCGGTCGCAATTCCCCCCTCACGCGGGACATTCCGAAATGGCGATCGAGCGCACCTTTTCGATCATCAAGCCCGACGCGACCGCGCGCAACCTGACCGGCGTCATCAATGCCATGATCGAGCAGGCCGGACTGCGCATCATCGCGCAGAAGCGCCTGCGCATCACCAGGGAACAGGCCGAGACCTTCTACGCCGTCCACCGCGAGCGGCCGTTCTTTCGCGACCTGGTGAATTCCATGACCTCGGGGCCGGTGGTGGTGCAGGTGCTGGAAGGCGAGAACGCGATCGCCAAATACCGCGACCTCATGGGCGCCACCGACCCCGCCAAGGCGGCCTCGGGCACGATCCGCAAGCTCTACGCCAAGTCGATTGGCGAGAACTCCGTTCACGGCTCGGACGTGCCCGAGACCGCGGTCACGGAGATCGCCCAGTTCTTTTCGGGCAACGAGATCGTCGGCTGACCGCCGCGCGAACACCCCTGGCGCCGGAACGCTGGCCTTGCGGCAGCTCTCGACGGTAGACTGAGCACGCTGGGGCCGCCCGGCGCGGCGCCGTCGCCCGAGCGGAATATGAACAAAGGACAGGCGGGTGGATTTCTTCTGGGTTGACATGATGCAGGCGGCGTTCTGGGTCGGGGTGATCCAGATCATCGGCATCAACGTCATCCTTTCCGGGGACAACGCCGTCGTCATCGCGCTCGCGTGCATGCAGTTGCCCCCGCGCCAAAGGTTGTGGGGCATGATTCTTGGCGCCGGCGTCGCGGTGCTGCTGCGCGTGCTGTTCACCTTCGTGGTCGCCCAGGCAATGGATTATCCCTTCCTCAAGCTGGTCGGGGGCGTCCTCTTGCTGTGGATCGCGGTCAGGCTGGTCGTGCCGGATGACGCCGACGGCGACGACAAGGTCGAGGCCGCCGAGACGCTGTGGCGGGCCGTGCGCATCGTGGCGATCGCCGACATCGTGATGAGCCTCGACAACGTCATCGCCATCGCCGCTTCGGCCGAAGGAGCGGCCGCGCGCGTGGATGCTGCGCATGCCGCCGCCATCAAGGCCACACTGATCATTTTCGGCCTGGCGACGAGCATTCCCCTCATCATCGCCGGCAGCGCGATTCTGATGGCCCTGCTCGAGCGCTATCCGGTTCTGGTCTGGGCGGGCGGCGGGCTGCTCGGCTGGGTTGCCGGCGACATCATGATCAAGGACGAGGCGTTGACCCTGTGGATCGCGCCGGCGACAATCCAGCAATTCCACTATTGGGCCGCCGCGGCAGG
>DATBWJ010000259.1:0-8155 GCA_036514935.1 Xanthobacteraceae bacterium | reverse complement strand
GAGCCGACCCGACCGCCATCACCACGCGCCGCAAGCGATCACCATTCGCGCCGATCGGGGCGCGCCGCGTCTCGGCGTAGTCGACCGCGTAATTGCCGGCCTGCTCGCCGCAGGCGAAGGCGATCTCGAAGGAGCCGACCGGCTCGCCCTCGATCGTGATCGGAGAGCGCCGGCGCAGGCCGAACTTGCCGCCGACCTCCTCGATCCTCCAGGCAGGGTCGGCACGCAGGGCTGATGCGCTGCCCTCGGTCATGGGCGGGACGCTTGCGGCCGCGGCGGCTTCCGCGCTGCCGTCGTTGATGAGGCGCATGCGGCGCATCTCGGCCTCGTTCAGTGGGCGCAGGCGCTCCCACGGCGGGATGCGCATCGCCATTTCGAACAGCTCGATGTCGCCGCCCATCTCGACCACGTACTTGGCGAGCAACCCGGCGTCGCGCTGGATGGATGCGAGTTCCTCGGCCGAAATAGCCTCGGCATAGGCGTCGGCGCGCTTGGCGCGCGGCCAGATCTGGTGCACGAGCACGCGCGCCTGCGGCGGAACCTGGCGCTTGACCCCGCCGAGCAGCACGAACGGGCACATCGATGCGCACACGCCCCGCGGCGACAGCTCGGCGCGGATGTCCGCATCCGCCGTCGCGATCTTGACCGTGCGGCCGACCGTCACCGTCAGCCCGTACTTGCGGAAGGCGCGGCCGAGCGCCAGCGCCGGCCGCACGCTGCCGCCGGGTGAATCGAGCACCACCGTCGCCCCTTGGAGGTCGCGCGCCTGGGCGAAGAAGGCGAAGTCGCGCCCGCTCTCCGGGGTAATGTCGCCGGCGGCCGAAATCCATTCGCGGCAACGATCGCCGCATGCCGGGCCTTCGCGCACCCATTGAAAGCGCATCGGCACGGCTGTGGCGGCTGCTTGCGTTGGGGCAAGCGGGGCGGCCGGCCCCGTCTGCGCCCACGCCGGGCCGCACACCATGACCAAGACGACGCTCAACAGCCAGCGCATGTGAAATCCCGCGTTCGCTCCCATATAGTGCGCATCATGGCGCGCAGACGCGACGGTTTGCCGAAGGCTAGCACAAGGCAGCGCGCTCGACACGGCCGCCGGCGATCGCGATGGCGATGAAGGTTACCACGGGCGGATCGGTCCGCCGGCTGCCGCGCCTTTTCGGCCGCGCGCTGGTGGCCGCCTACCGCCATACGTTCTCCGCTGTCGTCGGATTTCATTGCCGCCACCTGCCGACCTGCTCGCAATATGCCGACGAGGCGCTCGACCGTTTCGGCCTGTGGGCCGGCGGCTGGATGACGCTGGGACGGCTGTGCCGCTGCCATCCGTGGGGCACCGCCGGCCTCGATCTTGTGGCTGAGGAGCTGCCGCCGCGCGCGCGCTGGTACCTGCCGTGGCGCTACGCGCGCTGGCGCGGCGTCAACGCGCCGCCGCAGCGCGAACCGCGCACGGGCGGCTGAATCCACAACTTCCGGCGGAATGCCCGCAGCTCCCGCGCGCCGCCGGCGGCTCACCGGGCACCGCTCAGCGCCTTTCCTCGAAATGACGCCGCTCGATGCCAAAGCGCGCGATCTCGTCGCTGCTGAGATAGCGCACCTGCTCGGGCGGAACCTTCATCACCGCCTCGAACAGGCTGCGGTCGACGCCCATGGCGCGCAGGTAGCTCTTGAGTTCGGCGTTGAACGAGGTGATGTGCGCCTGCTCGCGCGGCGACAGATCATCCTGCGCGGCAGCGCGCACGCGGCCATCGCGATAGATGCGCACGAGCTTGCTGGCATGCACGCCGAGCCGCGCCCCCGCGCCCACCTGCCGCACCGCGGCGCCGACGAGCGCATAGACGCATGCAGAGCTGCAGGTTGCCTCCGCCGTGCGTAGTTCCGCTGCAAGCGCGCCGCCGGAACGCGACGCGCCCCGACAGGCTGCGCCAGACATCGCGCACTCGACCGGCACGGTCCGGCCCACGCCCGCGGTCATGCCGCGCGCGCGCAGCATGCGGCCGATCGCCAGGGCCTGCGCCTGGATGCCGCCGGGCGAATGGAAGTAGATTGGCACCTTCCGCCCGCCCAGGCGCCTGACAAACGCCTGCAACCGCTGAGCGGAACCAAGATCGAAATAGCCTTCAGCGGCAATCCACGCGCTGCAGCCCGGGCCGCAGGCGTTGTCTCCCCTGGCCAGGAAAAACCGCAGCGGAGTCCGTTGACCCGCGGCATGGTCGAGCGCCGGCCCGCGCGGGGCTGCGCCCGCCTGCGCGTCCAAGGACGCAGCGCACAACAGCGCTGCTGCGAGAACCCACGCTCGGCGGAACATATCGCGCACTCATTTCCGACGCCGCATCTCTCGCCGCAGGGGCAAGGTTAACCAATCGTCAACGGTTTTTCCAGGATTTTCGCAGCCGGTCGGCCGGCGCCGGGGGCGCGTGACCTGAGCTATTGGGGGAAGCCGCGCCGCGTGCGGGAGGCGGGATACTCACCCCGCGGCACGGACCGCGCGCCCGGCATTCGCTCCCGGGCGCCGTCCGCTGCGCGCCCGGTTGCATGTTCTTGCCTCATGACTTAATCAGCCGGCCGGCGCGGCAAGACGCCAGGCTCAGCGCGACGTCGCCGCCGCCACGCTTACCTGCGTTCGTAGGCAGCGAGTGAGCAACAGGAGCGCACGATGGTCGCCTTGACCTTTCCCGACGGCGCGCGTCGGGACTATCCCAACGGCATCACTGGTCTCGACGTGGCCAAGGCCATCTCGCCCTCGCTCGCCAAGCGCGCGGTCGCCATGGCGCTCGACGGTGAGCTTGCCGACCTCGGCGACCCGATCGCGCGCGACGCCCGCATCGAATTCATTGCGCGCGAGGACGCGCGTGCGCTCGGCCTCATCCGCCACGACTGCGCGCACGTGCTGGCGGAAGCCGTGCAGACGCTGTGGCCCGGCACCCAGGTCACCATCGGGCCGGTGATCGAGAACGGCTTCTACTACGACTTCTACCGCAATCAGCCGTTCACGCCCGAGGACCTGCCGGTCATCGAGCAGAAAATGCGCGAGATCATCGCGCGCGACCAGCCGTTCACCAAGGAAGTGTGGCCGCGCGAGCACGCCAAGCGCGTCTTTCGCGACATGGGGGAAATGTTCAAGGTCGAGCTTGTCGACGCCATTCCGCAAGGCGAGGCGATCACGGTCTACCGGCAGGGCGAGTGGTTCGACCTGTGCCGCGGCCCGCACATGACCTCGACCGGCAAGATCGGCCACGCCTTCAAGCTGATGAAGGTGGCGGGCGCCTATTGGCGCGGCGACTCCAACCGCGAGATGCTTTCGCGCATCTACGGCACCGCGTTCGCGAAAGCGGAGGAGCTGGCGGCCCACCTCAAGCAGATCGAGGAGGCGGAACGGCGTGACCACCGCCGGCTCGGGCGCGAGATGGACTTGTTCCACTTCCAGGAGGAGGCGCCCGGCTCGGTGTTCTGGCACCCGAAGGGCTGGACGCTGTTCCAGACGCTCGAACACTATATCCGCCGCCGCCAGGACGAGGCCGGCTACGTCGAGGTCAACTCGCCGCAGCTCATGGATTCCTCGCTCTGGATCGCGTCGGGCCACATGGCGACGTACCGCGAGCTGATGTTCCTCACCGAGGAGCGCGAGGACGACAAGCGCCACTTCGTCATCAAGCCGATGAACTGCCCGGGCCACGTGCAGATCTTCAAGAACGGGCTCAAGTCGTACCGCGACCTGCCGCTCAAGATCGCCGAGTTCGGCAAGGTGCACCGCTTCGAGCCGTCGGGGGCGCTGCATGGGCTGATGCGCGTGCGCGCCTTCACCCAGGACGACGCCCACGTCTTCATCACCGAGGGCCAGATTGCCGAGGAGACGCTCAAGATCAACGACCTCATCCTCACGATCTACGAGGATTTCGGGTTTTCCGACGTGCGCATAAAATTCTCCGACCGGCCGGAAAAACGCATCGGCGAGGACGCGGTGTGGGACAAATCGGAGGCCGCCTTGATGCAAGCGCTGGAAGCCTCCGGTCGCCCGTGGACGCTCAACAAGGGCGAAGGCGCCTTCTATGGGCCGAAGCTCGAATACGTCCTGCGCGACGCCATCGGCCGCGACTGGCAGTGCGGCACCGTGCAGGTCGATCTCAACCTCCCGGGCCGGCTCGGCGCCTTCTACATCGACGAGCACTCCAACAAGGTGACGCCGGTGATGCTGCACCGCGCGATGTTCGGCTCGCTCGAGCGCTTCACCGGCATCCTGATCGAGCACTATGCCGGCCACTTCCCGCTCTGGCTCGCGCCCCTCCAGGCGGTCGTGGCCACCATCACCTCGGATGCCGACAGCTACGCCTGTGAGGTGGCGGCGGCCGCGCGCCGCGCGAACTTGCGCGCGGAGGCGGACCTGCGCAACGAGAAGATCAACTACAAGGTGCGCGAGCACTCGCTCGCCAAGGTGCCGGTGCTGCTGGTGGTCGGCCGCAAGGAGGCGGCCGAGCGCACGGTCTCGATCCGACGGCTGGGACAGGACAAGCAGAGCGTGATGGCGCTTAGCGCCGCGCTCGCCGCGCTCGCCGAGGAAGCGGTGGCGCCGGACGTGCGCAGGATGAAGCAGGCGGCGTGAGCGTGCTGGCTATTTGCGGTCAGGCAGCCCGGAGCAGGCTCGCGACCGAGATATCCTCATCGACATCCGGCCAGTGGATTCCCTGCCCTCGCCCGATGAGGCGCCAGTTTTGCCGCTGCTCGTTTGTCGCCTCGGTCAAGCGCGGAAACCATGCAAGCGGCGCTGCCAATTCGCGGCCGTCCGCAAGGGTAACGACGAGCCGGTCGTCCGTCACCTTCACATCCACGGCGGTCGCATCGAGCTTAACCGCTGAAGTGGGCATTCCACGCCTCCATGAATCTTGTGCGATGCTCGATCACCATCGCCCGTAAGCGGATCAGCTCATGCGAGCGGAAACCATGAGACTCAGCAAGGTTGACCGGATCGAGCCAGAACTTGGCAACGCTGTCTCCGCGTTCGACGTGAATGTGCGGTGGCTCTGATCCTTCAAGACTGTAGAAGAAGAAGCGGAAGCCGGAAACCCGCAGCACTGTCGGCATCGGTTGACCCCCAGCCGCAGAATATGAACTCGGTGCAGCCGATTCAACACCGAGCACACGGTCTCGATCCGCCGGCTGGGCCAGGACAAGCAGAGCGTGATGGCGCTTAACGCCGCGCTCGCGGCGCTCGCCGAGGAGGCGGTGCCGCCGGACGTGCGCAGGATGAAGCAGGCGGCGTGAAAGATTAACACGGCCCTTAAGACGGCGGATGGCGCGGGTCTGGCTCAATCTCTACCCACGAACCACCGGACTCGGACTGCTTTTGATAAATCGGCGCGTTCAGGGCCTTTTTTGTGATTCCAAGCATTTGCTCGCAAACTCGGTTGCTTGGATACGCTATTGGAGAGACTGCAATGGGTCGCCCGATTGGCTCACCATCCGCAAACAAATCCCAACGCCAAGCGCCAGCGCAATTTTGGTAAATTTCAAAGTGCATTATCGTCTCCTGTTTTAGCGAATCAGCGCGCAATGTTGATTACATCCAAGAAAAAACAGGCAACGCACGCTGCGAAAGAGGGACAAGGCGCGGGCGATGAGCTCGGCTTTGTCTCGGTTACTTCGCTACCACCACATGGCACGGATCGCTTCGATGTCCGCAGTCAGTGAGGCCAGTGGACACATGGCAACGATTCGACCTGCTATGCCCACATTCAGTGATGCCGAACGCTCACAGAAACCCCTGGAGCACAATCAGGACAAGGGCTGCTGCGATGACAGTCAATAAAATCTTTGTATTCCAGTAAGATTCCATGGACGCCTCCCTTCACTAGAACGGAGGCGAATGTGCCACCAAAGAGACGCTGGGATGGCGGGGAGAGCTGACATATTGCGCGATTTCGGTGGCTGTCTTTGGCGTCAAGCGGCTTCGGCCTTCACTATCTTGATCAGCGACTCGGCGGGAATGCCGAGCCCCTCGTGCAGTCGCCGGATCATCTTGAGCGTCAGCGGGCGTCGGCGGTTAAGCACCTCATGCACGCGGTTCCGGCTGCCGATGAAGGGAATGAGGTCGCGCGGCTGGAGCCCGTTCTGGTCCATGTGATACTTGATCGCCTCCACCGGGTCCGGGAGGTCGAGCGGATAATGTTTGCGTTCCCAGGCTTCGACCAGCGTGACAAGCACATCGAGTCGATCGCCCTGGGGCGTCTTGTGCTTCGCGCTCATCAGGCCCTCGATTTCCTTGAGGGCGCGTCGATAATCACGTTGGGTCTTGATTGGTGCGATGTCCATGGCTCCCAACCTTCAAACCGTCTGTGCGTCGATCATATCGTATTGGCGATGCGTACCGATGAACCGGATATAGACGACCCGATAGGCATAGTTGATCCACACCACAATGCGATATTTATTGCCGGCGATGTTGAACACCGCACGGCCATCCTTGAGGATACTCGCGCTGCGAATGGCGCGCTTCACGTCCGCCGGTGTCGCCCAGTCGGCCCGCCTGACCTGCCGGTACCAGGCCATCACCGGCTCGCGCGCGTCAGCATAGGCAGGGCTTCGGTTGAAGAATGCCTTGAACGTGCTGAGCGCAATAATCCTCACGCTGCCAGGCCTATCATAGTCCCGAATTGGGACCAAGAGGATTTTTTGCGTTAAGGCGGCGGCTTGAAAGGTAGAACCTACCGCGCCAGCACCTCGATCTCGCCGTCGACGCCGGTCGTCACCTTGAAGGCGCGCTGGTAGGAGCGGCCCTCGTTGCGCGCGATGGCGCGGTACTCGCCCTCCGCCAGGATCACCTTGGGGAAGGCGCCGATCGATTCCTTGATCACGTCGCCGCCGGGGGTGAGCACCGTCCACTCGGTGTTGGCGAGCGCCTCCCCGCCGTGGTCACTGACCAGCTTGAGCACCATGACGGCGGCGCGGTGGTTGACGACGACGTCGGTGAGCTTGCCCATCTGCACGCGGATGTCGGAGCGCACGACCGCGTTGCCGTCGCCGTAGGTGGAGACGATGTAGTAGGTGCCCTCGGGCACCACCACGACGTCGCCGGTCACGATGGCCTGCGCGATTGGCCGCCGCTCGCCGGCGTCGAACTGGCTGCCGCGGTAGAGGTCGAAGGAAATCTGGCTGGCGGGGATGCGCGCATCCCCGACCCGCCCTTCGAGCCGGATGCCGCCGGCGGGCAGGTCGAACACCTCGCGCGCGGTCTCGGTGCGCAAGCTGACGGTCTTGACCGCGCTCGCAAGCCCGAGGCTGACATGCACGATGTACTCGCCCGGCGGCAGCACGAACACCGGCGCGGCGGCGCGTTCCTCCCGCAGCGGCCGCAACGGGCGCGTCGGGTCGGGCCTTGCCGGGTAGACCCGCCAGGTCAGGCCGCTGGTGATCTGCTGCGGCAGCTCGCGGCCAAAGCGCGCGCTCACCGCGAGCGCCGCCTCCCCCGACGAAACCTGGGGCATCGTGTGGGGCGATAGCAAGGTTGGCGGCGAACGGGTCACCCCGGCGCCCGGCGGCGCCAGCATCAGGCGGGGCGATGGCGGCGGCGGCGCCAGCGACCGTGCGGAATCGGAGCTTGGCGCAAGCTGCAACTGCGCCATGGCCGGCGCTGGCATCAGCGCTAACACGACCGCGCACAGGCTCGACAGAACATGCACCCCGCACCCCCCGCTCCCCGTCCCGATAGCGCCTTTTCGAGCGAAATCGCGGCAAATTCAAGCCCGCCGCGGCCAGCAGGAGCCCGCCCCGACGGCATGCGCCGCCGCGGCAGGCCCCCTCGCCGGAGGCAGGGCTGAAATCAGGCGGCCGGATGGCCGTTGACTTGTCGGATCGTCGTCAGGCGCGCCCGATCGTCGCCGTCCGGTCATAGTTTGTCGCTATCGCTCTTCACCATAACAACGCGCGCCGCTTGTATCACGGCGCCGGTGGTCCATGCTGGACCAAGCGCTGAGGATAGGCCGTGTTGGAATTCGTCAGGCGGAGCGTGCGCGGGGACGACCGTTCCGCAGAGAGTGCCGGCGAAGCGCCGACCAAACGTCTCTCCATCGGTCTGGCGCTGGGCGGCGGCGCCGCGCGCGGGTTTGCCCACATCGGCGTGTTGCGCACCCTGCATGCCCATGGGATCGTGCCCGACATCATCGCAGGC
>DATBWJ010000258.1:0-4201 GCA_036514935.1 Xanthobacteraceae bacterium | reverse complement strand
CCAGCACGCCGGCGGCGGATGGAACGATGTGCGGGATCGCGCCGACGGTCGTGCCGACGACCGGCAGCCCGTAGGCGATGGCCTCGGCGCAGGCCATGCCGTAGCCCTCGAAGCGCGAGGCCAGCGCGAAGACGTCGGCGGCGCGATAGGCCGCGGCGAGCGCGGTCTCGGGGAGTGGGCCGGCCACCGTGATCTGCCGCGAAAGCCGGTGCCGGACGACGGCGGCCTTGATCGCTGCGGCGGTTGGCGGGCTGCGGCTGCAGTCGCCCACGATGGTGAGCCGCCACGGCAGGTCGGATATCGCGGCCAACGCTGCCACCAGGACATCGTAGCCCTTGCGCGGCACGAGCGCGCCCACCGACAGCAGGTGCACGCGGCCGTCGGCGCTGCCCTCGGCCCATGCCACCGGATCGCTGCCCGGCCGCGCCACGCTGATGCGCGCGCGCGGCACGCCGTAGTCGGCGCACAGGATATCCGCGGTGGGCTCGCTCGTGGCGACAACGTGGCACGCCGCCGCCAGCGCGGCGCGCTCGGACGTGCGCAGACTCGCGGCTTGCTGTGCCGACAGGCCGGTTTCGAGCGCCAGCGGATGGTGAACGAGCGCGATCAGGGGGTGGGTGCGCGCCGCCTCGGCGGCAACCTCCGGCAGCACGCCGAGCGCCAGCCCGTCGACGATAATCGGGATGCCTTCGGCCACGCTTGCGAGCTTTGCGCGCGCAGCAGCTTGGTCCTCGGCGCGCGGGCGCGGGAAGTTGCCGCCCAGGTCGAGCACCTCGACCGCGTAGCCGAGCGCGCCGAGCTCGATCAGGAGGCGGCGGTCATAGACATAGCCGCCGGTGGGGGTCGCCAGGTCGCCCGGCACCGCAAATGCCAGGCGCGCCATCATACGGGCGCCTCGTAGGAGGCACGCGCGAGGTGCGATTCCGACAGCGTGACGCGAATGCCCGCCAGCGCCCGTGGATCGCGGCCAAGCTCGCCCGCGCGCGCGGCCTCGGCCAGCCGATCGTGGATATAGCGCGCCAAGAATTCGGTCGTGGTATTGCGCCCGGCGAACGCGGGCAGCTCGTCGAGATTGCGGTAGTTGAGCGCGGCGAGGATGCGTTTGAGCACGCCATGCGCGCTGCCGATGTCGACCACCAGGCCGTTCTCGTCAATATCCTTCGCCATGATCGCGGCATCGACCACGAACGTCGCCCCGTGCAGCGCCTGCGCGGGGCCGAAGATCGCGCCGCGAAACGAATGGGCGACCATGATGTGGTCGCGGACTTCAAGGGTGAACACGGCGCCTCGCTGTGCGGGCGTCACGGGCGCGCGCCGGGAGCCCAGAATGCCAGGACTTGTCCACGATCATGAACGTCGGGCCGCGGCAGCGGGGCCGCCCCGCCTGCGTCCCCAGGAACGCACTTGAAATCATCCGTTCGAATAGTCGATCCGCTGGCACAGAACCCCGCTGCCGGGGGCGAGGATTTGCGGCAGGCGCGCGGGCAGGTCCTCGAAGCGGATCGCCGGCGCGATCAACGCATCGAGTCGCGCATCCTGGAGCAGCGCCAGCGCAGTCGCAAGCCGCCGCGCCGGCGACCAGCGCGGGCGGTGGGAGGGCGACACGCGGCCGACCTGGCTCGCCACGATGGCGAGGCGCCGGCTGTGAAACGCGCCGCCGAGCGGAACCGCGGTGTCGCCCGCCCCGTACCAGCTCAGCTCGACGACCCTTGCCTCATAGCCCGCCACCGCCAGCGCGGTGGCAAGGCCGGCACCGGTGCCGCTGGCATGAAAGACAACGTCGCAGTCCTTGCGCGCGTCGGCGGGGGTCGCAAAACGCACGCGCAGCGCCTGCGCCAGCGGAGCCCGCGCGAGGTCGATGTCCACCAGCGTGACCTTCGCCCCCGGAAGCCGTGCGCACAGGAAGGCCACGAGCGCGCCGATGACGCCCGCCCCGACCACCGCAATGCGGTCGCCTGGGCTGGGCGCGCCGTCCCAGACCGCGTTGAGCGCGGTCTCCATGTTGGCGGCGAGCACCGCGCGCTCGGGTGGCACCGCGTTGGGCACCGGGGCGACCGCCTTGGCAGGCAAGGTGAACACGCTCTGGTGCGGATGGAGCGCAAACACGGTCTGGCCGCGCAAGGGATCGGGGCCCACCTCGACCCGGCCGACGACGGAATAGCCGTATTTGACGGGAAACGGGAAACCGCCGCCCATGTGGGGGGCGCGCATGCGCTGATGCTCGCTTTCCGGCACGCGGCCGGAGAATACTAGCGCTTCAGTGCCGCGACTGACCGCGCCATGAAGGGCGCGCACGCACACCTCGTCGGGGCCGGGCTCGGCGACCGCCTCCTCCCTCAATTCCGCCTTGCCTGGAGCGGCGTACCACAATGCGAAGGCTTTCGGCATAAGCCTGGGACTCCGGTGTTGCTTGGTGCGATCCTACACTATGCCAATCCCACCGTTGGCGACCCCTCGTCAAAGGCATTTTTCGGCCAGGCATGACCGAGGTCTCGATTGCCCGCCACCATCGAGCCGCCAACCACCCGCTGGCGGTACGCCGAGCCGTGTTTGCGGCGCTGACGGCTGCGACCATGGCTGCCTTGCTGGGGCTTGCCGCCGCGACGCTTTCGGTCGGCGGCCTCGGTGCGCTTGATGGTGCGCTGCTGTCGCTGTTCGCCGTCACCCTGCCGTGGTCGGTCGTCGGCTTGTGGAACGGGGTCATCGGGCTGTGGCTGATGCGCACCGCACCCGACCCGGTCGCTGCGGTGTTCCCCGCGGCCTCGCGCGTCGCGGATGATGAGCCGGTCGTCGTCTCGACCGCCATTCTCGTCTGCGTGCGCAACGAGGCACCCGAGCGGGTTATCGGTAACCTGCGGCCCATGCTCGACGGCCTCGCAGCCGCCGGGGTCGCCGGCCGCTTCCAGGTCTATATCCTGAGCGATACCAGCAAGGCCGACATTGCCGCGCGCGAGGAAGCGCAGTTTGGCGCGCTCGCCGCCGCCTGGCGCGATCGCATCGCCATCAGCTACCGCCGGCGCGCAACGAATGACGGGTTCAAGGCCGGCAACATCCGCGATTTCTGCGAGCGTTGGGGCGCAGGCCATGACCTCGCGATCCCGCTCGATGCCGACAGCGTCATGCCGGCCGAGGCGGTTCTGCGGCTGGTCCGGTTGATGCAGCGCGAGCCCCAACTCGGCATCGTGCAGGCGCTTGTGGTCGGATTGCCGTCGGCGAGCGCGATGGCGCGCGTCTTCCAGTTCGGCATGCGGCTCGGCATGCGCTCCTACACCCTGGGCAGCGCGTGGTGGCAAGGCGACTGCGGGCCCTATTGGGGCCACAACGCCGTGCTGCGCCTCAGGCCGTTCATGGAGCATTGCGCCCTGCCGCCCCTTCCCGGCGGGCGCGCGGTGCTCAGCCACGACCAGATCGAGGCGGTGCTGATGCGCCGCGCCGGCTACGAGGTGCGGGTGCTGCCGCAGGAGGATCTCGGCTGGGAGGAAAACCCGCCGACGTTGCTCGAATTCATTCGGCGCGACCTGCGCTGGTGCGCCGGCAACATGCAGTACTGGCGCGTCCTGGCCCTGCCCGGCTTGCCGCTCGTCAGCCGCGTTCAGCTTGTGCTCGCCATGCTGATGTTCCTGGGCTCACCAGCCTGGATCGGCATTCTTGTGCTGGGCAGCGTGGCCGCAGCGCTGTCACCCGGCGCCGTCGTCGACGCCGAATATAGCAGCCTGCTGCTGGCGATCATCCTCCTCATGTGGTTCGCCCCGAAGATTGCGACGCTCGCCGACGTGCTCGCGCGCGGCGAGGCTCGCCGCGCGTTCGGAGGCGCTGCCCGGCTCATGGCCGGCGCGGTTTTGGAGACGGTCTTCTCCTTCCTGCTCTCCCCGATCATGTGGCTGAGCCACACGCTGTTTCTTGCGCGCCTGCCGCTCGGCGGCCGCCTCGGCTGGGACGCGCAGGCGCGCCAGGACCAAGCGGTAGGCCTTGGCCAGGCGGCGCGGCGGCTATGGCCGCACACCGCCCTTGGCGTCTGCGCGATCAGCCTGCTGGCGTGGCGCAATCCGGCCGCGATCCCGTTCGCTCTGGTGATGGCTGGCGGTCTCGCGCTGGCGGTGCCGCTCGCCGTGATCAGCGCGGCGCCCGCCGCCGGCCGGCTTTTGGTGCGGCTCGGCATGCGCTCCTACACCCTGGGCAGCGCGTGGTGGCAAGGCGACTG
>DATBWJ010000257.1:0-17486 GCA_036514935.1 Xanthobacteraceae bacterium | reverse complement strand
CGACGAGGGATGATGAAGCCGGAATCCCGCAACGACCAGCCGGCCCGCGTGCTGCGATTTCGCGCGCGCCGCGCCGCGCCCGCGCCGCGGGGCTCGATCGCTGCGCCGCACGATGACTTGCCGGTGGACGACCTCGGCAAGTATGCGGGGGGCGGCGATGATGACTACCGCCACCGCATGAGGATGAACGTCCTGGCCGCCGTCGTGCTAGCGCTTCTTATCGGTGGTGGCGTGTGGCTCGTCGATACCATGGCGCAGTGGCGCAAGAACCAGGATTGCCTGCTGGCCGGTCGCCGCACCTGCGTGCCGGTTCATGTACTCCCACAGCCGCGCTGAGGCGCGGTCGGCAGCGATACGCTCGCGGCCGCGCCATTGCGCTCCCCGGCGCTCTTGTTTATACGGGCCGAGGAGGGTCGAGGCCGCTCGCCGACGGCCCGCGGTCGCTGCTGCCGCCGGTTCGGGGGACCTCAAAGCAGTGAATTCTCAGAGAGTTTCTCATGTCCTCGACGTTCGATATGGTCGCCAGCATCATCGCCGAGACGTGCGATATTCCGCGCGACACGATCAGACCCGAGTGCCATGCGATCGAGGATCTCGGCATCGACAGCCTGGATTTCCTCGACATCGCCTTTGCCATCGACAAGGCGTTCGGCATCAAGCTGCCACTCGAACAGTGGACGCAGGAGGTCAACGACGGCAAAGCCACCACCGAGCAGTACTTCGTGCTGCAAAACCTCTGCACCCGCATCGACGGTCTTGTCGCCGCCAAGGGGGCGTAAGCGGCTCCCGTGCGCCTTGAGTACTTCCAGCTCATAGACCGCATCGTTGATCTCGACATCAGCGCCCGCAGCGTGCGCGCAGAAGCGGTGGTTCCCGACACCAGCCCGGTTTTCGAGGGTCATTTCCCTGGCTATCCCCTCATGCCGGGAGTGCTGCTGATCGAGTCCATGGCACAGACTGCGGGCTGGCTGGTGATCGCGCTGATGCGCTTCGAGCGCATGCCGTTCCTGGCCGCGGTCAAGGATGCCAAGCTGCGCACGTTCGTCCTGCCGGGCAGTCGGCTCACGCTGTCTGCCAGGCTCCTGCACGACGGCTCCGGCTACGCCGTCGCCAAGGCCGCCGCCGAGATCGAAGGCAAAGCCATCTGCGATGCCGAACTGACGTTCCGCGTCATGCCGTTTCCGCAATCAGATCTGCGCACGGCCCTCGTCGCGAGAGCGGCCCAGATCGGACTGCCGACGAGAGCGCCGACCCATGGCTGAGGCGAGGCGCGATGTTTGGATCACCGGCATCGGCGTCGTCTCGTGCCTGGGCGAGGGACCCGAGGCGCACTGGCGGCGCTTGAATGATCCGCAGCCGACCGCGGACACCAAAACCTTCGCGCCTTATATCGTGCATCCCATCGTTCCGATCGACTTCGACAAGCAGATTCCAAAGAAGGGCGACCAGCGCCAGATGGAGGCGTGGCAGCGCATCGGCACCTACGCCGCCGGGCTTGCGCTCGACAGCGCCGGCGTCAAGGGCGATGCCGACCTCCTCGGCCGCATGGACATGCTCATCGCCGCGGGCGGCGGCGAGCGCGACTGGGCGGCTGACGGGGCGATCCTCACCGGCCTCTCCAAGGCGGAGCAGCGCGAACGCTTCCTCAACGAGCGCCTGATGAGTGATCTGCGCCCGACGCTCTTTCTCGCCCAGCTCTCCAACCTGCTTGCCGGCAACATCTCGATCGTCCACGGCGTCACCGGCTCCTCCCGTACGTTGATGGGCGAGGAATCGGCTGGACTCGATGCCGTGCGCACCGCGCTCGCGCGCGTCAGGTCCGGGCAAAGCGAGATCACGCTGGTCGGCGGCGCGCACAACGGCGAGCGCAAAGATCTTTTGATGCTCTATGAGTTCGGCGGATATAATTTGAAGGGCGGGTTTCGCCCGGTTTGGGATCGCGCACCTGGCGGCGGCTTTGCGCTTGCCTCGCTCGCCGCTTTTCTGGTGCTGGAAAGCGGCGCTCACGCCGGGGCGCGCGGAGCCAAACCGATGGCGAGACTGTCGGAGGTGATGGTTGAGCGCTCGGATCGCACGCCCGGGGCGATCGAGGCGGCGCTGCGGCGGATGTGGGCCCAAATGCAGGTCGATGCCCCGCACGCCGCGGTGGTCTCGGGGGCAAGCGGCGCGGAGCCCGCCACCTCCGAGGAGCGGTCCTTTCTCGCCCAGCATCCCGGCACGGCGGTCCGCGCGACCGGCACCCATATCGGGCATGGGGTGGAGCCGCAATTCGCCATGAACATCGCCATTGCCGCGCTGGCACTGATTCACGGTAGACTGTTTCCGCCCTGCGACAGCACCGGGTTCGAGAAGCCGATGGAAGGTTCGCTCCGTCAGGTCATCGTCACCGGGGTGGGCCACTGGCGCGGCGAGGGCATGGCGCTTCTCGAAGCCGTCTGAGGAGGAATTCATGGCACACGTGCGCGACAGGTCGGATCGCCCGATTGTGGTCGTCACCGGCATGGGCATCGTCACCTCGCTCGGAGTGGGCAAGACCGACAACTGGAGGAGCATCACGGCGGGCAAGTCCGGCATCCGGGCGATCACCCGCTTTCCGACCGAGGGGCTGCGCACGCGCGTGGCCGGCACGGTCGACTTTGTGCCGGTCGAGCCCCTGATCGCGCCGGCGCTCGCCGAGCGCCTGGCCGAAATGGTGATCGAGGAGGCGATCGAGGAGGCGGCGATCGGCAGTCCGGGCGATTTCCCCGGACCGCTCTTCCTCGCCGTTGCCCCGGTCGAGATCGAATGGCCGCAGCGCGAGGAGCTTGCCCAGGTATCGGGCGCCAACGACGCGGTCGGCTATGACGACCTGCTGCGCTCGGCCGCCAGCGGCCGCTTCCGTCATTTCCATGAACGCTTCCTGTTCGGCTCGGTCGGCCATCACCTTGCCGAGAAATACGGCACGCGCGGATCGCCCATCTCGCTGTCGACCGCGTGCGCCTCGGGTGCGAGCGCCGTCCAGCTTGGTCTTGAGGCGATCCGGCGCGCGGAGACCGACGTCGCCCTGTGCGTCGCTACCGACGGCTCGGTCAATGCGGAAAGCCTGGTGCGCTTTTCGCTCCTGTCGGCGCTGTCGACGCAGAACGACCCGCCACAGGGGGCGGCCAAGCCGTTCTCCAAGAACCGCGACGGTTTCGTCATGGCCGAGGGCGCCGGTGCTCTCGTGCTCGAGAGCTACCAGCATGCGCGCGCGCGCGGCGCGCGAATCCTCGGTGTCATCGAGGGTTGCGGCGAGCTTGCGGACTCCTTCCACCGCACCCGGTCGAGTCCCGACGGCAAGCCGATCATCGGCTGCATCCGCAACGCGATCGCCGATGCCGGCCTCGCGCCCGACGACATCGACTACATCAACGCGCACGGCACCGGCACGCCCGAAAATGACAAGATGGAATGCCTCGCCGTCACCGCCGTGTTCGGCGAGCGCGCCGGGACCCTGGCGATCTCGTCCAACAAGTCGATGATCGGGCATACGCTGTCGGCGGCCGGCGCCGTCGAGGCCATTTTCACGCTGCTCACGCTGGAGCATCAGCGCGTCCCGCCGACCATCAACTACGCCATCCCCGACCCCGCCATCCCGCTTGACGTGGTGCCGAACGTGGCGCGCGAGGCAACCTTGCGGCACGCCATCTCAAACTCGTTCGGCTTTGGCGGCCAGAATGTGTCGCTGGTGATGGCGCGGGAGCCGGCGGCATGAGCGGCACGCCGGCGCAGCGCGTTCTTGTGACCGGCGGCGGACGCGGGCTTGGCGCCGCCATCGTTCGCGCGCTCGCCGCCGACGGCCACAACGTGTCCTTCACCTATCGTTCGGCGAGCGATGAGACGGCCGCGCTGCTGGAACATCTGATGGCCCAACACCCAAGCCAGGCGTTCGCCGCACATCGCGTCGATCTCGCCGACAAGGCGGCGGTCGAGGCTTTCATGAGCGAGATCGATGCCTCCTCGATTTCGGGGTTCGTTCACAATGCCGGGCAGTCCTATGACAGCCTCGCCATCATGATGGACCAGGTGAAGGCCGAGGCGACGATGCAGGTGAACTTCTGGTCGTTCACCCGCCTGGCCGCGGCGCTGGCGCGCCCGATGATCCGCGCGCGCTACGGCCGCATCGCCGTGATCGGCTCGATCACCGCGCTGCAGGCCAACCAGGGCAACGCCGCCTATGCGGCGTCCAAGGCTGCGCTGCTCGCCTATGTGCGCACGCTTGCCATCGAGATCGCCCGCACCGGCGTCACCGTCAATTACGTCGCGCCCGGCTTCATCGATACCGAGATGCTGCAGGCCTACGCCAAGTACCGCGAACAGATGGAAAACCAGATCCCGGCGCGCCGCTTCGCCCGGCCGGAGGAGGTCGCTGCCGCCGTCGCATTCCTGCTGTCGCCGCAGAGCTCGTACATCACCGGGGCGGTCGTGCCGGTTGACGGTGGCCTTTCGGCGGCGATGGGCATTCACCGCTGATTCTCATCCGGCCCGAAAACCGTCTCCGAGATTCCATGCGCGCGCTCACCCTCGTCGCCGACCGCAAGCTCGAGGTCGTGAATGTTCCGCCTCCGCCCTCCCCGCAGGCGGGCGAGGTGCAGATCCGCGTGCGTGCGGTGGCGCTCAACCACATCGACGTGTGGGGCTTGCGCGGCATGGCGTTCGTCAGGCGCAAGCTTCCGCTCGTGGTCGGAGCCGAGGCCGCCGGCGAGATTGCCGCCATCGGGCCGGAGGTGACGACCTTTCATCCAGGCGACCGCGTGGTGATGTATGGCGCGCTCACCTGCGGGACATGCAAGGCGTGCCGCGAGGGGCGCGACAATCTGTGCGAGGATGTGGCGGGCATCATGGGCTTCCATGTGGACGGCTTCGCCCGCGACCTCGTCAACCTGCCGGCGCGGCTCGTGATCAAGGTTCCCGACGGCGTGAGCCTGCGCGACGCCGCCTGCGCGCCGATCGCGTTCGCGACCGTCGAACACATGCTGTTCGACAACGCCAGGCTGCAGCCGGGCGAAACGGTGCTCGTGCACGCCGGCGGCTCCGGCATCGGCACCGCCGCCATCACGCTCGCCAAGGCCATTGGCTGCACCGTCATCACCACGGTCGGTGACGACGCCAAGGCGCCGAAGGCCAAGGCGCTCGGCGCCGACCACGTCATCAACTACCGCACGGAACGGTTCGAGCACGTGGTGCGCAGGATCACCGGCAAGAAGGGCGTCGATGTCGTGTTCGAGCACGTCGGCGCCGAGACCTTCCCCGGCTCGCTCCTTTCGCTCAGGCGCGGCGGACGGCTGGTCACCTGCGGAGCCACGTCGGGCCCGAGCACGACGCTCAACCTGATGCAGCTCTTCCAGCAGCAGTACCGGATTTTCGGCTCGTTTGGCGCCTCGATGCGCAACATCCGCGACGCCCTTGCCAAGATGGCGGACGGCCTCTTGCCCGTCATCGACAGCGAGATCACGTTGGCCGACATCGAGCGGGCTCTCCACCGGCTGGAGAGCCGGCAGGTATTCGGCAAGATCGTCGTGACGCTTTGAGCGGGCGCTGCCGGCGATGACCCGATCTCGACGCATCCGCCGGCTCGCCTCGCATGCGCTCCGGCGCAGCGGGCGGCTTGCCGCCCTTGTGCGGCCGCTGCTCGATGCCCTTGCGGGCAGCGGCCTGCGGCTGCTGCTGAGGCTGGTCCGCCGGCTCGATCGAATGCGTGTGAGCGCGGCGGCCGCATCGCTCATGCGCGCGCTCGGTCCCTGGCTGCCCGAGCATCGCGTCGGCCGCGCGAACGTGGCGGCGGCGTTTCCCGACAAGTCGCCGGCGCAGGTCGAGGAAATCCTGCGCGGGGTGTGGGACAATCTCGGGCGCGTCGCGGTCGAGTTCGCCTACGTGGATCGTCTGGTGGAGGGCGATCGCTGGCGCCGCATCCACATCGACTACGACAAGGACAGCATCGCGCGCTTCCTGCACATGCGCGACGACGGCAAGCCGGCGCTGGTGTTTGCGGCCCATCTCGCCAATTGGGAGCTGCCCGCGCTCATCGCCGCTGCCGATGGCCTCGACACCGTCGTGCTCTACCGCCGGCCCAACCTGCGCTCGGTCGCCGACGCCATCGAGCGCATCCGCAAGGACCGCATGGGCCAGCTTGTCCCGACCTCCGTCTACGCGCCGGTGCAGCTCGCGCGCGCGCTCGAAGCCGGCCGCCACGTTGCCATGCTGGTCGACCAGCACTACGGCAAGGGCGTGGAGGTGATGTTCTTCGGCCGGAAATGCAAGTCAAACCCGCTGATCGCGATTCTCGCCCGCGAGGCCGAGTGCGAAATCTACGGCACGCGCGTCATCCGGCTGCCGGGTGGCCGCTTTCGCGCCGAGGTCAGCGAGGCGATCACGCCGGCGCGCGATGCCGACGGCAGGATCGACGTGGCCGGCACGATGCAGGCGGTCACCGCGGTCATCGAGGGCTGGGTGCGCGAATATCCCGAGCAATGGCTGTGGCTGCACCGGCGGTGGCGGTGAGCCCGGACAGCGGCGTTATCGGCCCGTCTTGATGCGCAGCCACAGCCGGTTCATCAGCCGCTGCGTCTTGGCATCGCGCGCAGAGATCGTGTAGAGCCGCGCCATGGTTGCCGCGTCGGGATAGATCGTTTTATCCTCGATGACCGACTTGTTGAGCAGGTCAGGGTTTGGCAGGTCGCCATTGGCATAACCGAGAAAATTGCTGTTCTTGGCGGCAACCTCGGGTCGCAGCAGATGATTGATGAGCGCGTGGGCCTCTTCGACGTGGCGGGCGTCCTTCGGGATCGCCAGGTTGTCGAACCACATCTGCGCGCCCTCATGGGGAATCGCATAGCCGATCTCGACGCCGGTCTTGGCCTCGGCGGCGCGCTTTTGCGCCTGCTTGATGTCGCCCGACCAGCCGACCACGAAGCAAATCTCGCCGGTCGCCAGCGCGTTCAGATATTCCGAGGAATGGAACTTGCGCACCGACGGCCTGATCTTGGTGAGCAGGTCGGCCGCCCGCTCGTAGTCGGCCGGCTGGGTGGTGTTGGGATCAAGGCCGAGGTAGCGCAGCGCGGTCGGCATGATGTCGTCGGCGGAGTCCAGCATGTAGACGCCGCAGTCCTTGAACCTGGCCAGGATTTCCGGCTTGAACACGATGTCCCAACTGTCGATCTTGCCGTCGGGACCAAGCCGCTCGCGCGCCTTGCCGATGTTGTAGCCGATGCCGGTCGTGCCCCACATGTAGTTGACGGCGTAGTGATTGCCGGGATCGTATCCGGCAAGCCGTCTCGCGATGTCAGGCCACAGGTGGACGAGGTTCGGCAGCTTCGCCTTGTCGAGTTTTAGGAACACGCCGGCTTTGATCTGACGCTCAAGGAAATAGCCGGTCGGCACGACGACGTCGTATCCGGACTTGCCCGCCAGGAGCTTGGTCTCGAGCGTGTCGTTGGAGTCGAACGTGTCGTAGCGGACCTTGATGCCGGTCTCCCGGGTGAAGGCGTCGAGCACGGTCGGCTCGATATAGTCCGACCAGTTGTAGAAATTGACCACCCGGCCCTCGGACGCCGCCGGACCCAGCATGAGGGCGAGCAGGTGAACGACGAGGAGAATGCATCGCATGGCCACACCCTCACCGCTGGACGCGCCGCGCCTTGGCGCGCGCACCCGGAGGCTCAGGCAGGTAGCGAGGGTTTTGATAGCACGTGCCGCCCACGCCGGCGCGGCTGAGGTTGCACTGCTCCAGCGTCATGAAGGTGCACTCGCTCATGTCCGCCATTGTGTACAGGCACCACGGGTAGCGATAGCCGGCATCGGCCGAACGAACGGTGCCTGCGACTATCGCCAGGGCCGCGGCCACTATCAAGATCGATCGCATCTGCCCCCTCCTGTCGCACAAGCTGCTTGAACGATCGCCGAGGTTGGCATTATCGCCCCAAAATCAAGGGGGCGTGCGCAGGGGGGCCGGTCAGATCGTGACCTGCGTGCCGACCTCGACCACGCGCCCGGTCGGAATCTGAAAGAAGTCGGTGGCGTCGTTTGCCGACTTGGCGAGCGCGATGAACAGGCGGTCCTGCCAGCGCGGCATGCCGGAGCGCGCCGCCGGCTTGAGCGCGCGCCGCGATAGAAAGAACGAGGTCGACATGATGTCGAATTGCCAGCCCTGCTTGCGCGCGATCGCGAGCGCGCGCGGCACGTTCGGCGTCTCCATGAAGCCGAACTTGATCTCGACGGTGGCAAAGAGCGGCGAGACCCGTGTCATGCGGACGCGGTCATCGTCGGCGACGCGCGGCGTGTCAGTGGTCCGAATCGTCAGGATCACGTTGTGCTCGTGCAGCACCTTGTTGTGCTTGAGGTTGTGGAGGAGCGAGGTCGGCGCCCACGCCGGGTCGGCAGTCAGAAACACGGCGGTACCGGGCACCACGTGCGGCCGCTTCTTCTCGAGGCTCGCAACGAGCGTGTCGAGCGGCACTTCGCCCTGGCGGGTCTTTGCCGCGAGCAGCGCCGTCCCGCGCCGCCAGGTCGTCATCAGCGCCACCAGCAGCGCGCCGAACAGGACCGGCAGCCACGCCCCCTCCACGAGTCTGAGCAGCGTGGCGAGCACGAAAACGCCGTCGACGGCGATGAACGGGATTATCAGCAGCGTCGCCGTCCACAGCCGCCACTGCCACAGCTTCCAGATCACGATGAAGCCGAGCGTGGCCGACATCAGATTGGTGGTGGAGACCGCGAGCACATAGGCATGAGCCAAATGGCTCGACGTGCGGAAGACGAAGACGAGCAGCAACACGCCACCGAGCAGCACCCAGTTCACGCGCGGCATGTAGATCTGGCCCGCGAGCGCCTCCGAGGTGTGGCGGACCTGCAGACGCGGCAATAGCCCGAGCTGAACGGCCTGGCGCGTGATGGAATAGGCCCCGGTGATGACGGCCTGGCTCGCGATCACGGTCGCCGCGGTGGCCAGCCCGACCATGGGATAAAGCGCCCATTCGGGAAACAGCAGAAAGAACGGATTCGCAAGCGTGGCGGGATCGGCGAGCAACAGCGCGCCCTGGCCGAAATAATTGATCACCAGCGCGGGCAGCACGACGAACAGCCACGCCGCCTGGATCGGCTTTCGGCCGAAATGGCCGAGATCGGCGTAGAGCGCCTCGGAGCCGGTGATCACCAGAAAGACAGCTCCGAGCGTCACCAGCGCGATCACGCCATGGTCGGCGAAGAAGACGATTGCATAGACGGGATTGATGGCGAGAAGAACGCTGGGGTTCGCCGCGATCTGCGTGGCGCCGGCAACGGCGATGACGATGAACCAGACGGTCGTGATTGGTCCGAATAGCGCCGAGACCCGGGCGGTGCCGTACCACTGCACCGAAAACAACGCCACCAGGATGATCGCCGCCGCCGGCAGCACGTAGGGGTCGAAGGCCCGCGTCGCCACGCTCAGCCCCTCGACTGCCGACAGCACCGAGAGCGCCGGCGTGATCAGGCTCGATCCATAGAACATCGCGGCGCCGATGATGCCGAGGCCGAGCACGAGCGCCGTGCGTGCGCCGAGCGCGCGGGAGGCAAGTGCCGTGAGCGAGAGCGTGCCGCCCTCGCCGTTGTTGTCGGCTCGCAGAAGGATGACGATGTACTTGAGGGTGACGACGATGATCAGCGACCAGAAGATCAGCGACAGGATGCCGTACACGACTTCCGGTGTGACGACGCCACCCGATCCGATCGCGGCGGTGACCGATTCCCGCAGGGCGTAGAGCGGGCTCGTTCCGATGTCGCCATAGACGACGCCAATGCTGCCGACGGCCAACGACAGTTGACCCGCGCGCGGATGCCGCTCGTCAAGGCTCCCGCCCGGTAGCTGGGTCTCGCGCGTGACGTGAGCCATGGAAAATGAACGCATATCCGGTGCGCAACGGCGCCTTATATCACCGGGGGCGCGCAAGGAAATACCGCTCCTGGCAATTGTGCAGGGAATCGGCGGCCGGCAATGCCGGCGGACACCTTGTCCGTCACGCCTGTTCAGGACGCCGATCGGCGGCGGACGCGCTCGACCAGCGCGATGGCGGCGCTCACCGCGGCCTCGATATCGAGATCGGTGGTGTCGAGCAGGTGCGCATCGGGCGCCGGCTTGAGCGGGGCGATCGCCCGCGTGCGGTCGCGCGCATCGCGCCGCAGAATGTCCGCGAGAATGTCGGACTCCTTCGCCGGCTGGCCCTGCGCCGCGAGCTCGCGGGCGCGCCGCCGCGCGCGCGCCTCGGGCGAGGCGGTGAGAAATATCTTCACGTCGGCATGGGGGCAGATCACCGTTGCGATGTCGCGGCCGTCCAATACGGCGCCGCCTGGGGTTGCGGCAAACCGGCGCTGGAGATCGAGCAACGCCGTCCGGACCTCGGGGATGGCGGAAACGATCGATGCCGCCTCGCCCACCGCATCGCTCTTGAGGGCAGTCTCGTCGAAGCGCGTCAGGTCGAGCGCTCGGGCGGCTGCCGCCGCGCGCGCGCGGTCGTCGAGCGGGTGGCCGGCGTCCAGCATTGCCTTCGCCACCGCCCGGTAGATCAGGCCGGTGTCAAGGTGCGGCAGCCGGTAGCGCTCCGCCAGCCGCTTGCCGATTGTGCCCTTGCCGGACGCCGCCGGCCCATCGATGGCGATGATCATGAAAGCTCGGCGCCAAGCGAACGCATCAGCGCGTCAAATCCGGGGAAGCTGGTGGCGATGAATGCGGCGTCGTCGATATTGACCGGTTGCTCGGCCGCCAGTCCCATGACCAGGGCCGACATTGCGATGCGGTGGTCGAGGTGGGTGGCGACCAGACCGCCGCCGCGCGGGCGGCCGCGGCCATGGACGATGAGGTCGTCGCCGTCGATCTCGACGGTGACGCCGTTGACGCGCAGCATGTCGGCGGTGGCAGCCAGGCGGTCGGATTCCTTGACCCGCAACTCCTGGAGGCCACGCATGACGGTCGGGCCCTCGGCAAAAGCGGCCGCGACCGCCAGGATCGGATATTCGTCGATCATGGTGGGCGCGCGCGAGGAAGGCACCTCGACGCCCCGCAGCGCGCCGGCGCGCACGCGCAAGTCCGCCACCTCCTCGCCCCCCTCCTGCGAAACCGAGAAAATCTCGATCGCGGCGCCCATCTCGATCAGCGTCTTGAACAGCCCCGTGCGCAGCGGATTGGTCATCACGCCGTCGACGACGACCTCGGAGCCCGGCGTGATCAGCGCCGCAACCAGGGGAAACGCTGCGGAGGACGGGTCGGCCGGCACCGAAATGGCGGCAGGATCGAGTTCAGGCTGACCTTTAAGCGTAATCCGCCGGCCATCGCCAATCGCCTCAACTCTGACCTCGGCCCCAAAATGCCGCAGCATTCGCTCGGTGTGGTCGCGTGAGGGCGCCTTTTCGACCACGGTCGTTTCCCCAGGTGCGCCGAGCCCGGCCAGCAGCACCGCCGACTTCAGTTGCGCCGAGGCGACCGGGGGCTCGTAAATGATCGGAATGGGGTCGCGCGCCCCCCGCAGTCGCACCGGCAACCGCCCGCCCTCGGCCACATCGAGACCGCGGGCGCCCATGCGCTCGAGCGGATCAAGCACGCGCCTCATCGGCCGCTTGCGCAACGAGGCATCGCCGTCGAAGGTCGCAGTGATCGAACAGCCCGCGACCGCGCCCATGACCAGCCGGCAGCCGGTTCCCGAGTTGCCGAAGTCGAGCACCCGCCTGGGCTCGGCAAGGCCGCCGACGCCCACGCCGTCCACCTGCCACGCGCCCTCGCCGACCCGCTCGACGCGTGCGCCAAGCGCGCGCATCACGCTGCAGGTGTTGACGACGTCCTCGCCTTCCAACAGCCCGGCGATTCTGGTCTTTCCGACCGCCAGGGCGCCGAGGATGATCGCGCGGTGCGACATCGACTTGTCGCCGGGCACGCGCAGGCGACCCTTGAGGGGGCCGCTTCTGGCGGCGGTCATCGGGGATGCGGCCATGCTCTGCACGGGGGCCCAAAACAAGCTGCGCGGTCCTAGCACGCGAGCCCGCCCGGCGTCACCGGTGGACCGCGGTGCGCCGCCCCAGGTTGCGCTATTGACAGCGGCTGCGCGACTCGCCAAGGGGAAGGCCCTTTCTTGCAAACCTGGTACCTGAGGATACCGAACGGTGGCAAAGCCCGAACTCGGCACCAAGCGTCTGTGCGGCGGCTGCGGCGTGAAGTTCTACGATCTGAACAAGACGCCGATCAACTGCCCGAAGTGCGGCGCGCTGTTTGAAGTCGCGCCGGTCGTCACGAGGCCGCGACCCGATCTCGCGCGCGCCATCAGGCCGGAGGCCGAAGTCGAGCCGCCGGAGCCGGAGGCTGAACTGATCTCGCTCGAGGAGGCCGACGCCGAAGTGGAGGGCAAGGCGGCGACGACGATCGAGGAGGCCGAGGTGGAAGACGTGGAGGCGGAGGCGGTGATCGCGGATGAGGACCCCTTCCTCGAAGAGCAAGAGGAGGAAGAGACCAACGTCTCCGAGATCATCGGTGGCGACATCGAGGACGAAGAGGAGACCTGAGACCCGCGCGAAGGCATGATTCCAAGCTTCGCGTGTGGATCGATTTGAGCCGGCTTTGTCCTTAACGCGGGGCATGCCGCGCCGTGGGGCCATAGCTCAGTTGGGAGAGCGCTTGAATGGCATTCAAGAGGTCGGGGGTTCGACTCCCCCTGGCTCCACCAGACCTCGTCTTGTCCAGCCCGCGCCACCGCGCGCAGCGCGAACGGTCGCCGCGCGCGAGCTAAAGCGAAGCTCGGGATTTGGTCGCCGCTCGTTGCGCGCTTACGCAGGTTGCGACGCGCCGGCCGCGCGGGACGAGGCGTTACGACCCTGCAACGGACCGGCTGACAGCGGCCCCCACATCAAACTATCATCGCGCGAAAGGGGCGCGCCATGCAGGGAAAGATCGGTCTCGAAGAACACTTCGCCATCGACGACACGCTCAACGACTCGAAGGGGTTTCTGCCTGACGGCGTCTGGCCGGAACTGCGCGGCCGTCTCATCGACATGCATGACCGCCGCCTGTCCGAGATGGACAAGCACGGCATGGAGCTGATGATCCTGTCGCTCAACGCCCCCGCCGTTCAGGCCATTCCCGACCCGAGCCGTGCCAACGAGGTGGCGCGCCGCGCCAATGACTTTCTGGCCGAGCAGGTGGCCAGGCGCCCTGATCGCTTTGCGGGTCTCGCCGCGTTGCCCATGCAGGATGCCGAGCTTGCGACCCGGGAGCTTGAGCGCTGCGTCAACGAGCTCAGATTCTGCGGCGCACTTGCCAACGGCTTCTCGCAGGTCCGCGACGCCCATACCGCGGTCTATTACGATCTCAAGCGCTACTGGCCGTTCTGGGCAACGCTCGAAAAGCTCGACGTTCCGTTCTACTTGCATCCGCGCAATCCGCTGCCGAGCTGGTCCCAGATCTACGAGGGCCATGGCTGGCTCCTGGGCCCGACCTGGGCATTCGGCGTCGAGACCGCCACCCACGCGCTGCGGCTGATGGGCTCAGGCCTGTTCGACGACTTCCCGCGCCTGCAGATCATCCTCGGCCATCTCGGCGAGGGCCTGCCCTATTCGATGTGGCGTATCGACAATCGCAACAACTGGTCCAAGTCAGCGCACCGCTGCCCGGCCAAGAAGAAGATGCGCGAGTATTTTTGCTCGAACTTCCACCTCACGACCTCGGGCAACTTCTGCACGCCGACCCTGATCGACGCCATCCTCGAGATCGGCGTGGACCGCATCCTGTTCTCCACCGACTGGCCGTTCGAGGACATCGGCGACGCCGCGGCATGGTTCGACAGCGCGGCGATCAGCGAGCCGGACCGCATCAAGATCGGGCGCACGAACGCGCTGCGGCTGTTCAAGTTGCCCGGCCGGTGAAAACGGTGCGGCTGCCGGGCCGCATGTGGGATCAGGTCGGCCAGCGCCCGCGCAGGCCGGCTTCGCGCCATCGCGGCCGGCAGGCCGACCAGGTTTGCAATAACACGCTGATCTTGGCTCGCTTTCGCCTCCTGGCTCGGCCCGCGTCGGCGAGGATCGATTCTTGAACCCTGCGACGGCCGCTCCCATATTAACGCCTGCGAGGGCCGGCCCCAGTGCACCCTCGTCCGTTCAGGGCGCCCGCAGGGCCCTGCAAGGTCGCTGCCAAGGACTTTGACACCATGTCGCGATTGCCGTCGTTTTCGAGCCCCTTCCTGCTCGGGTTTGAGGAAATCGAGCGCACGCTCGACCGCGTGAGCAAGCGCGCGGACGGCTATCCGCCCTACAACATCGAGCGCCTGGCGCGGGAAAACGGGCAGCCGGAGCGCCTGCGCATCTCATTGGCGGTCGCCGGTTTCACGCGCGATCAACTCGACGTGACCATCGAGGAGAACCAGCTCATCATTCGCGGGCGCCAGCAGGACGACAAGACCCGCCATTTCCTGCACCGCGGCATTGCGGCGCGCCAGTTCCAGCGCGCGTTCGTGCTCGCGGACGGCATCGAGGTGCTGGCGGCCGACCTGCAGCACGGGCTGTTGTCCATTGACTTGGCGCGCCCGGAACCTGCGCGTGTTGAAAAAACGATCACGATCACCGCACGCGACTAATGGAACTTCAGAAGCGCCGACGCAGTTTTGTGATTAAGGAGCCGAGCGACATGACAAACGAAGAAAAGCCCGTCGCCGCCGACGTGCCAGTGATCACACCAGAAGCGCTCGCGCGCCTGGGTGGCGGACGCATCGCTTACGTGAAACCGATCCGCTCCGAGGAAATCCGCGCCCTCTTTCCGCGGGCGCCGAAAATCGCGCCGGGCATCAAGCTGTTCGCCCTGTTGGCCGCGGACGGCACGCCGATCATGATCGCAGAGACGCGCGAGGCGGCCATCGCCAACGCCTGGAGCGCCAAGCTCGAGGCCGTCAGCGTCCACTGACGCATTCGTTTGCTGGGAGTTCTCTGCCGTCTTCGGTCTTGCTCTGCACGACGCGAGGCCCACGCCGGACCCGAGCGGTCATCCTGCGTCGAGAGCGGTTATCCGCTGACCGGAGAGGGCATCGCCAGCACGGCGTAGATTGCCTCGGCGTCGCGGGCGTCGCGAAGCTTGCTGGCGACGTCGGGATCGCGCAGCAGGCGCGCCACCCGTGCCAGCGCCTTGAGATGGTCGGCGCCCGCGCTTTCCGGCGCCAGCAATACGAATACGAGATCGACCGGCTGCCCGTCGAGCGCCTCGAAATCGACCGGGCGTTCGAGCCGCGCGAACAGCCCGACCAAGCGGTCGAGCGTGGCAAGCTTGCCGTGCGGGATGGCGATGCCGGTTCCGATACCGGTCGAGCCCAGCTTCTCGCGCTGCATCAGGACATCGAAGATTTCGCGCTCGCCGCGCCCCGTCAACGCCGCGGCCTTCGCCGCCAGTTCCTGCAGCGCCTGCTTCTTGCTGATGACCTTGAGCGCCGGCATCACCGCCTGCGGCGCGACGAGATCGATAAGCGGCATGGAGTATTCCGAACTGGCGTAAAGGAGAGATCAAACGGCCCGCGGCGGCGCATCGGGCGGCGGACCATAGGGAGGGCCCTTGACGCCGTCAATAGAGCATTTTCCGGCGAAGTGGGGACCGGTTCGCCGTAGAAAATGCGACAAGATGTATGAAGCTAGAGCATGATCCGATTCGACTCGAACGGATCGTGCTCTAGCCGCTTGGCCGCGGTCGCATGGGTGCAGGACTTGCCATTTGTCGCTCCTCATACGACATCCGGGTAATCACCTCGTCATTGCCGGGACAAGCCCGGCAATGACGAGCTGATCATTCGGAAACAATATCAGACGCCCGGCGCGACCGCTTGCGCGGCTGCTTAATTGAACGGCACTCGCCAGGGGATCAGTCCCTTTCGCTTCGCCACCAGCCAGCCGAAGTGCAGGCGATTCATCAGCTTTTCGGGGACGGCCTCGAACACGAGCATGAACGTCAGCGCCGAGGCGTAGCGGATGCCGCGGCGCAGGAATCCGGTCTTGCCGTTGTGCGCGCGCAGCCACCGCCAGCGATAGAGATCGCGGTGATGGTCACGGATATAGCGCCACAGCGTGGCGTGCAGGCGTCCCGAGCGGCTCATGAGCATGCCGTCCGCGCTCACCCGGTAGATGAACAGCGGCTTGGGAATGATCAGGCCACGGTATCCGGCCTCGATGAGGCGGAGGTTGAACTCCCAGTCCTCGTAGCCGTCGCGCATGCTCTCGTCGTAGCCGCCGACCGCTTCCCAGGCGCTCTTGCGCAACAGCAGGCAATAGTGAAGCTGGTTGTGAAAGAGCTGCGAAAAAGGGTCAAACTCGAAGGCAACAACGCCGGATCGCTCGCCCGCAAGCCGCTGGTAGACCGTCACGAACGCGACATCGGCGGGCGCCGCGCGCAGGGCAGGGATCGTCTCTTCGAGAAACGACGGTTCCAGGACATCATCGCAATCAAGCGGCAGGACAATGGCGGCGCGGGCGGCGCTACAGGCGGTATTGCGAGCGCCGGCCATGCCGCGGTTTTCCTGGCGGATGACCCGGATTTCCGGTCCCAGTCCCGCGATGACGGCGCGGGTTTCCGGGTCGGTCGAGCCGTCGTCGACCACGATGATCTCGAAATTGAGAAACGTTTGCGCTGCAAGGCTGGCGAGCGCTGCCGGCAGGAACCGCCCGCCATTGTAACAAGGAATGACGACGCTCACTTCGGGCGTGGACACCGTTGCCCCCGCTTCCTCTCGGCGGTCGCACGCCGCGTCCCCTCGTGCGACTGATAGGCCACGACCATTACGCGATCAATTGTTCCACCTTTCAAGGAAATACGACCCGCAGCCCTGCAAGGCAACGATGCGCATGCTCGCACCGCAGGTGTTGGTGGCCATCCAGCGCAGTCGCGCCCCCGAGCGTGCGAGCACGCGTCGGGCGGCGCACTCGGCGGCGCCGGCCGCGCGGCGTGGTCGCCGGCGCTGGCCCCCGCCGATCGCTCAGTGTCACATCGCCTCGCGCAGCAACTCGACGGCGCCCTTGTGGTCTCGAAGGATGATCTCGATCGCATTCGCGACCCCGCCCCCTTCCTCGGTCAACAGCCGCCCCGGCCGCTCCGGGGTGCGACCCCAGCCGCACGGCGCCGCAAGGCCGAATTCGCTCAGATATTTTCGCACCACCTGGACCTGGCCGCGCAGGCCCGCCGCGCCATGAAGATGATGGATGGCCCCGACATAGACCCGCGCATCGCCGGCGCGGAGGTCCCTGAGGGGCGCAAAGAAGGTGTCGGTCACGGCGCCGAGGGTCGGGAAATGGACGAAATCAACGCGGCGGCCAGCGGCGGCGACGGCGGCGTTGAGCAGCATGATGGCGCCCGCCAGGCTGTCCGGCTGGCGCGACGGCCACCCGTTGAGCGTGCCGAAGCAGGCGTGAAAACCGAGCTCGACCTGGTCGGGGATGTGGGGGCAGATTTCGCTCGCCGGCACCATCACGCGTTCGGCCTCGCGCAG
>DATBWJ010000256.1:0-3654 GCA_036514935.1 Xanthobacteraceae bacterium | reverse complement strand
CTCACCATCACCAAGCAGAGCTTGAGCCGCGTGCTCAAGCAACTGATCGGCAAAGGCTATATCGTGCAGCAGGCGGGCAGCTCCGATCGCCGCGAGCGCCTCTTGTTCCCGACCGAAAAAGGCCGGGCGCTGGCCGAGCGGTTGGCCGCGCCCCAGTCCGTGCGCCTGTCGGAGGCGTTGAAGGCGGCCGGGCCCGGGGCCGAGGCTATCTTGCGCCGTTTTCTCGAATCCATGGTCAATGCCGAAGAACGGCCCAAAGTCTCCTCCATCATGGCCGTGTCTCCGGTTCCGCTCAAAGCGGGCGGCAAGGGGGAAGGCTAGATGACCATGCCGACGCCCATCAAGGCTCATCGCGGCGGCAGCCCCGACGACAACGCGCCGCACATTCTCGTGGTCGACGACGACAGCCGCATTCGCGACCTGCTCGCCCGCTTTTTGCAAGACCACGGCTTCCGCGTGACCACGGCGGTCGATGCGGCGAGCGCACGGGCCACCATGCGCAGCCTCTCCTTCGACCTGCTCATTCTCGACGTGATGATGCCGCAGGAATCCGGTCTCGATTTCGCCCGTTCGTTGCGCACCGAGTCGCGGGTGCCGATCCTGATGCTGACCGCCCGGGCCGAGCCCGAGCAACGCATCGAGGGGCTGGAGACCGGCGTCGACGATTATCTCGCCAAGCCCTTCGAGCCGCGCGAGCTCCTGCTCAGGGTCGGCAATGTGCTCCGCCGCGGCGGCGCTTCGCCCGCGTCCGGCGAGGTTCGCATGGGCGAGTTCGTCTTCCACATCTCGCGCGGCGAGCTGAAGCGGGAGGACGAGACCATCCGCCTCACCGAGCGCGAACGCGAGCTCCTGCGCTATTTTGCGCAGCGGCCGGGCACGCCCGTCTCCCGCCCTGAGCTCGCCAAGGGGGCCGACAGCGGGGGCGAACGTGCGGTCGACGTGCAAATCAACCGGCTTAGGCGCAAGATCGAGCACGATCCCGCCAATCCGGTCTATCTGCAGACCGTGCGCGGCAAAGGCTACATTCTGTATCCCGAATGATGGACGCGACCCCCGACGCCCCGCCCCTGCACCAAGTGCGCCGCCCGTTCCGGCGCATCATGGGCAAAATCGGCGATCGCATGCCGAAAGGCCTCTATGCGCGGGCGCTGATCATCATCATCGCGCCGATGGTGCTGCTTCAGTCGGTGGTGACCTTCGTCTTCCTCGAGCGCCACTGGCAAACGGTGACGCGGCGCCTGTCGACGGTCACCGTGCAGAACATCGCCCTGCTGATCGACCTCAACCGGGCCTATCCGCTGGAGGCCGACGCCGAGTCTCTGTCGCGGCTGGCCGAGCAGAATCTGGGCTTGGGGGTTCGCTTCGCGCCCGGCGAAGAACTGCCCCCGGCCCGCTCCAAGCCGTTCTTCGATCTTCTCGACTCGACGCTGTCCGACGAGTTGACGCGCCAGATCGGCCGGCCGTTCTGGATCGACACCGTGGGGCGCTCCAGCCTCGTCGACATTCGCATCAAGCTCGACAACTCCGTGATGCACGTGGTGGCGCGTCGCAGCCAGACCTATGCCTCCAACTCGCAGATCTTCCTGTTCTGGATGGTCGGCACCTCGCTCGTCCTGCTCACCGTGGCGATCCTCTTCCTGCGCAACCAAATCAAGCCGATCTTGCGCCTATCGGAAGCGGCCGAAAGTTTCGGCAAGGGGCGCCCCCCGCCCGAGGATTTCCGCCCGCGCGGCGCGCGTGAAGTGCGCCAGGCGGCACACGCCTTCATCGAGATGCGCGACCGCATCGAGCGCCATGTCGAGCAGCGCACCATCATGCTGGCCGGCGTCAGCCACGATCTCCGCACCGTCCTGACCCGTTTCAAGCTGCAACTCGCCTTGTTCGAGGAAACGCCCGAGCTCGAAGCCATGCGCGCCGATGTCGACGAGATGCAGGCCATGCTCGAGGACTACATGGCCTTCGCCAAAGGCGACGCCGGCGAGGAGATCGTGCGCGCCGATATCGGCGAGATCCTGAACGAGGTGAAGAGCCAGGCCCACGGCACCAAGAACATCGGCATCGAGGTCAAGGAGGCGCCCTTGGTGGTTCCCGTCCGCCGCCACGCCTTCAAGCGCGCGGTCGCCAATCTCATCAACAATGCGGCGCGTTTCGCCGCGCATGTGAATGTCAGCGCCGCCAAGCAGAACGGAGCGCTCACCGTCGCGGTCGAGGATGACGGCCCCGGCATTCCGGAGGATGAGCGCGAGCACGTGTTTCGACCCTTCTACCGGCTCGACCACGCGCGCACGCAGGAGTCCGGCTCGACCGGGCTGGGGCTGGCCATCGCCCGCGACATCGCCCGCATTCACGGCGGCGACATCGCCTTGAGCCGGTCCCCGCTGGGCGGATTGAAGGCTGTGCTAAAAGTCCCGGTTTGAGTTAAGGGACGAGAACCATAAGGAGGAGAAATTTCATGCGACGTATGGTCGTTGGCATGGCAGCGGCGCTGCTCATGTCTTTTGCTGGACCCGCCTTGGCGGAAGACCTGACGGAAGAGATCCAAGAAGAGGAGCAGCCGGGCTCGGAGATCGAGCTCGATATCGGTGGGGGCGGCGCCACGATCGAACGCAAGAGCGGCGCGCCGGTCTTTCGGCCCGGCGACGTACCCATGTTGGCGCCCGGCGCGGGCACCCAACTCGAAGTGCCGAACGATCCGGACACGCCGCAAGCCGGCGATCCCATCGACGACGAGCTGCCCGGCGAAGGACCCGAGAATCTCTCCGGCCCGGACGACGATGACAATCTTCCCGACTGATTGAGCTATAGGGTGGGCAACGGCTCTTCCCGTTGCCCACGCGGACGGTGGGCACGCTTCGCTTTGCCCACCCTACGGTGCTGTCGGCACTGGCCCCGGTGCAGGCGGAGCCTCCGCGCGATCCCCGCGCTTCCAGCCGCGCGGCAGGAACGCGCACGCCAAGCGGCAGACATCCTCGCACGCCGTCTCGATGCCGGAGAGCATGCGCTCGCCCTTGGCGAGCCTCTGGTCGAGCGCGGCCATGGTCTTGTCGAGCGAGGGCGAAGCATCGTCGAGCCACACCTGGAACACTTTGCCGTAGACGGCGGCAAGTCCCGTGACGCGCAGCGCGCCGCCCGGGCCGTCGAGCTTGGCGCCGGCGCCGGCGAGCATCCAATATTGCGAGGCAAGCGACGAGCAGAGAAGCGAAGCTGCCTCGCCCGGGCGGCAGCAGAGATAGGTGGAGATGCGCTTGAGCGCAGGCTTATAGGGCTGCATCAATTCGAACCGCGTCATGACGATATCGAACAACCGGTCGCGCGGACTTTGGGCTTCCCCGGCCGGTCTCGCCCGGGCGAGGACCTCGGCGTCGACCTCGGACTGGAAGGCGCGGATGATGTCGGTCTTGCACGAAAACTCGCGCCTCAGATCGGCGAGGCTTAGATTGGCGGCGTGCGCGATGTCGGAGAGCGCGATGTCGCCCCAGTTACGCTCTTTCGCCAGATCGAGCGCGGCCCGCACCGCTTTGGAACGCTTGGAGAAATCGTCGAACATGGGCTTACTCCTTCGCCCGGAGGATAGGCGCTTTCCGTGGCTATCGAAAGGCGCTGGGACTGGTTCGAGACGCGCCCTTTGGGCGCTCCTCACCATGAGGAGTCTCA
>DATBWJ010000255.1:0-13926 GCA_036514935.1 Xanthobacteraceae bacterium | reverse complement strand
CTCGCCCGACCTTTCCGCCAGCCATTGCGTCCACGCCGCCCACCACGAGCCCTCGTGCGGCGGGTTGGTCGCGAGCCAGGTGTCCGGATCGAGATGGGAATCGCCGGGCTGGTGCCGAGCGATTCGGAAATGACGGCCGGCATGGCCGGGCTCGGACAAGATGCCGGCATTGTGCCCGCCGTTGGTGAGCACAAACGTCAACTCGGTCTCGGTCAGCAAGTGAAACTTGAACACCGAGCGCCACGGCGCCACGTGGTCGCGGTCGGTGGCGACGGCGAAGATGGGAACGCTGACATCCTCCATGGTGACCGGCCGGCCGGCGACCTTGAAGCGTCCTTCCGCAAAGTCGTCGTTGAGAAAGAGCGAGCGCAGGTATTCGGAGTGCATGCGGTAGGGCATGCGGGTGGTGTCGGCGTTCCACGCCATGATGTCGCTCGGCATGGAACGCTGTCCCATCAGGTAGTCGCGCACCAGCCGCGACCAGATCAGGTCCTTCGATCGCAGGAACTGAAAGGCCCCGGCCATCTGCTGGGAATCGAGATAGCCCTGCTCGGCCATCAGCGCTTCAAGGAAGGCGATCTGGCTCTCGCTGATGAAGAGGCGAAGCTCGCCCGCTTCGGTGAAGTCGGCCTGCGAGGCGAAAAAGCTCAGGCTCGCCAGCCGGTCGTCGCGATCGCGGGCCATGGCCGCGGCCGCGATGGCGAGCAGCGTTCCGCCCAGGCAATAGCCGACGGCGTGCACGCGCGGCGCACCGGTGACCGCAAGCGCGGTCTCGATCGCCGGCAGCACGCCGGCGGTGCGATAATCGTCGAACGCCATCTCGCGGTCTTCGCTGCCGGGGTTCTTCCACGAGATGATGAAGACGGTGAAGCCTTGTTCGGTGAGGTACTTCACCAGCGAATTGTGCGGCGACAGATCGAGGATGTAGTACTTCATGATCCACGCCGGCACGATCACGACCGGCTCCGGCCGCACGCGCGCCGTCGCCGGCGCGTACTGGATGATCTCGGCGAGCGGCGTGCGGTGGACCACCTTGCCGGCGCTGGCGGCGACGGTCGCGCCGACCTTGTAGGCCTCGGTTCCCGCCGGTCCGCGGCTGCTGGCGGCGCGCATGGCGTCGTCGAAGAAGTTCAACCAGCCCTGGACGAGGTTCATCCCGCCGGTCTCACGCGTTCGCGCCAGCACCTGCGGATTCGTGGCGACGAAGTTGGAAGGCGCGACCGTGTCCAGCGCCTGGCGGACGAGGAAGGTCGCCATGTCCTGGTGATGCTGGCTCACTCCGCGCACGCCGGTGGTGGCGGCTTCCCACCAGCGTTCCCACGACAGGAAGCTGTGCGCCAGGATGTTGAAGGGAAGACGTTGCCACTCCGGCGCCCGAAAGCGGTTGTCCTGCGGCAGCGCGCACTGGCAAGGGTCGTCCTCCGCCCCGAGCGCGCAGCGCGAGGCGAAGGCGATGTTTTCCTGCGCGGCAGTCACCGCCTGGCCGGCGAGTTCGAGTTGCTTGCCGGGGGCGGCGGCGAGATGCGTCGCCCAGTCGAAGAAGCAGGCCGCAAGCGCGCTCGGCGCCAGGCCCCCGGTGAGGCGGGCGGCGGCGGCGTGCAACGCCTGGTCGATGCGCTGAAGCGGGACCGGCGGCGGCAGTCGGCCGGCGTGGTGCAACTCGTGGCCCGGCCTGCACGCGCACTCGGCGCGCACGGCGGGCAAGGCGGGTAAGGCGGTGAATGGCGCGAGCATCACAGCGTCGTTCCTTGTCTCGGTGTCGTCCCCTGGTCGCCCGGCCGAACCTGCGGCCCGCGCTGCCAGCCGCCTGCCGTCGGCAGGCGACTTCACCCAATGCCCGCGACCGCATCTCCGCCTTGAGGCAGATCAATCGAGCCCGTCGATTGCGCGCCGCCCCCAGGCTCATTCCTCGAATGCCGGGGTGGCGGGCTGGTCGCGCGGCTCGTGTTCGATCGACGGGTTCGGCTCGGCGGGAACGTCGTGCTCGACCTCCACCGGCTCCTGCTCCAGGAGTTTCGCGGGCTCGTCGGCGTCCTCGTGGTAGCCGCGCCGCGGCGGGCGAGCAGCACGCCCAGCCTTCCCGTCATTGCGCGCAGTATGCATCCAGATGCTCCTCGCGATCCCCGCCGGATCGGGTTGTTCAATCACAAACGCTTGACAAGTCGTCTGAGTTCGGCGAGCGGGCGCGTGTTGACGACGTCGCCGGCCTCCAGCCATCCGCGCCGCGCCTGGTCGATCCCAAAACGCATGCAGGCGAGCGCGTTGATGGAGTGGGCGTCGGTCGAGACTGCCACTTTCGCGCCCATGGATTTGGCCGCCTGCGCGTGGACATCGGTGAGGTCGAGGCGATCGGGCTCGGCATTGATTTCCAGGATGCAGCCGCGCTCGTGCGCCGCGGCGATCACGCGCTCCATGTCGATGTCGTAGGGCTCGCGCTCCCCGATCAGGCGGCCGCTCGGATGGGCGATGATCGACACCAGGGGATTGTCCATGGCGCGGATGATCCGCTCGGTCTGCGCCTCGCGCGGCAGGTCGAACTTGTAGTGGACGGCGGCCACCACCAGGTCGAGGCGCGCCAGGATCTTGTCGGGCAGATCGAGCCGGCCGTCCGCGAGGATGTCGACCTCAATGCCCTTGAGCACGGTGAAGCCTTCGAGCTTGTCGTTGAGACGATCGATCTCGGCGATCTGGCGGGCGAGCCGCTGGGCATTGAGCCCGTGGGCCATGGAGACGCGCTGGCTGTGGTCGGTGATGGCGATGTACTCGTAGCCGCGCTCGCGCGCCGCCGCGGCCATGGCGGCGATTGGCTCAGTGCCGTCGGTCCAGTTGGAATGCACGTGCAGGTCGCCGCGCATGTCGGCGAGCGAGACGAGATGCGGCAGCCACCCCTTTCTCGCCAGCGCGACCTCGCCGCGGTCCTCGCGCAGCTCGGGCGGCACGAAGGCAAGCCCGAGCTTGTTGTAAACGCCGTCCTCGGTTGCGCCGGCGATGCGGCGCTTGCCGGCGAACAGGCCATATTCGTTGAGTTTCCAGCCGCGTTCGTTCGCAATCGCGCGCAGCGCGATGTTGTGCGCCTTCGAGCCGGTGAAGTACATCAGCGCAGCGCCGTAGCTTTGCTCCGGCACGACGCGCAGATCGACGTGCAGGCCGGAGCGCAGTTCCACCGCCGTGCGGGTGGGGCCGCGCGCGAGCACGTTGGTGACGTTTTCGTAAGCCGCGAGCCGCTCGCCGACGCGCGCGCCGTGGCGCGCGGTCACCAGCACGTCGAGGTCGCCGACGGTGTCGCGCCGGCGACGGTAGCTGCCGGCCACCACCACCTCGCCGTCCGCAAGATCGCGCTTGAGATAGCTGACCAGCGCCTCCGCCTCGGCTTCGGCCACCGGCAGCTTGAAGCGCTTCTCGCCGGCCGGCTTGGCGAGGGCGGCGAGAATTCTCTCCTCGGTCTTCTGCCCGAAGCCTTTGATGCCGCGCACGCGCCCGGCCTCGGCGGCGCGCCTGAGATCATCGATCGAGCGGACCTTGAGCCGGTCGTAGAGAAGCTTCACGCGCTTCGGGCCGAGGCCCGGCAGCGCCGCGATGTCGCCGAGTTGGCCCGGCAGCTCGCGCTTGAGGCCTTCGAGCAGGTCGAACCTGCCGGTGCCGGCGATCTCGGCGATCTTGCCGGCGAGGTCCTTGCCGATGCCAGGCAGATCGGAGAGGTCCTTGCCGGCCTTAAGGAGGCTGGTGACGCTTTGCGGCAGCGCCTCGACCACCCGCGCGGCGCGCCGGTAGGCGCGGGTGCGAAACGGGTTCTCGCCCTTGATTTCCAAGAGTTCCGCCGTCTGGTCGAAGATCGCCGCGATTTCGGCGTTGTGAACCGGCATCATTCCTCGCTTCAGCCATGCGCCAGCAAGCTTCGCGCGGCCGATCCGTCGCGCCCGCCGCCGGCAGGCCGTCCGCACCGCCGGCATGCCTTCGCCGATCGCCGCGGCGGCTCGCCCGTTGCAGCCTGTCGGCCGCCGCCGGCGCCGCATTGAGACAAATCAATGTGCCGTTGGTCCCGCGACGAGCACGGTCATGGCGCGCCCGCCGCGCCGGCGAGGACTTGACCGCGAGCGCCACTTGGCTGATGACGCCGCGGCGGCCGATCACATGGTGAGCGCCGCCATCCATAAGGAGGGTCGGCGTCCGGCCTTGCGATGCAGATGCGACACGCCCTGGTGACCGGCGCGCTTGGCCAGATCGGCTCCGAGCTCACCATCGCCCTTCGCCGCCGCTACGGCGCCGAGCACATCATCGCCTCGGACCTGCGCACGATTCCGCCGCAGGCCGCGCCGGCCGAGGGGCACTACGAGCATGTCGACTGCACGCAGCCGCAGCAGCTTCTCGACGTGCTGCGCCGGCACGAGGTCGGCACCATCTACCACCTCGCCGCGCTGCTCTCAGCCGTTGCCGAGGAGAAGCCGCAGGTCGCCTGGCACGTCAACATGGACGGCCTCTACAACGTGCTGGAAGCCGCCCGCCAGTACCGCTGCCAGGTCTTCTTTCCAAGCTCGATCGGCGCCTTCGGACCCTCGACGCCGCGCGAGCGCACGCCGCAGGTGACGATCCAGCGCCCGACCACCATGTACGGCATCACCAAAATCGCCGGCGAGCTTCTGTGCGACTACTACGCCGCGCGCTTCGGCGTCGACGTGCGCGGGCTGCGGCTGCCGGGGCTGGTGTCTTCGCTCGCGCCGCCCGGCGGCGGCACCACCGACTACGCGGTCGAAATTTTTTACCAGGCCCTGCGCTACCGGCACTACACGTGCTTCCTCGGCCCGGCCACCCGCCTCGATTTGATGTACATGCCCGACGCGACCCGCGCGATGATCGAGCTGATGGAGGCCGACGCCGCCCGGCTGCGCCACCGCAACGCCTACAACGTGACCGCGATGAGCGTGACGCCGGCCGATCTCGCCGACGAGATCCGCCGGCACGTCCCGGACTTCGTCATCGACTACCACATCGACCCGGTGCGCCAGGCGATCGCCGATTCCTGGCCGCGCTCGATCGACGACGGCGCCGCGCGGGCCGACTGGGACTGGGCGCCGCGCTTCGATCTCGCCGCCATGACCGCGGACATGCTGGCGCGGCTGCGCGAGAAGCTCATCGCCGCCAAAGCCGGCTGAGGAGGCCGCCATGCCGACCGAACGACTGAGCAGGCTCATCGCCGGGCGCCTCGACGCGTTCGCGCAGGAGGGCCGGCTCAAGGGCAAGGAAAGCGTGATCCGCGGGGTCATTGCGGCGCGCGGCGGCCGGGGTCCGCGCTATCTCATCGACGGGGGAGGTGAGGCCGCCTTCCTGCGGATGAACTCCAACAGCTATCTCGGCCTGTCGCTGCGGGCCGAGGTGATCGCCGCCGAGGACCGGGCCGCCCGCGCCTACGGCAGCGGCCCCGGCGCGGTGCGCTTCATCAGCGGCACGTGGGCGCCGCATGTCGCGCTGGAAGAGCGCCTCGCCGCCTTCCACGGCCGCCCGGCCGGCATGCTGTTCAGCTCGGCCTATGCCGCGGTCATGGGCATCCTGCCCCCGCTCATCACCGACAGGACCGCGGTGATCAGCGACGAGCTCAACCACAACTGCATCATCAATGCCATCGCGCTTGGGCGGCCGGCAGAGAAGCACATCTACCGCCATCTCGACGTGGCCGAAATCGAAGGCGCCTTGGCGGCAGCGGCCCGCACGTGCACGCGCGCCATCATCGTGAGCGACGGCATTTTCAGCATGCGGGGCGACCACGCGCCGCTGGACCGCATCATGGAGCTGGCCCGCGCCTATGACGCGCAGTTCCCCGAAAACGTCGTCGTCATGGTCGACGATTCCCACGGGGTCGGCGTCTTTGGCGAGAGCGGACGCGGCACCGAGGAATACACGCGCTCGGGGGCGAGCGATGTTCTCGTCGCCACGCTCGGCAAGGCTTTTGGCGTCAACGGCGGCTACGTGGTGGCCGACGCAACGATCATTCGATACCTGCGCGAGACCTCCCCGTTCTACATCTATTCCAACCCGATCACGCCCGCCGAAGCGGCCGCGGCGCTGGCGGCGGTCGAGATGGTGGACAGCTCGATCGGGCGCGCCCTGCTGGCGCACCTGCGAGCGATGACGGCGCGCTTCAAGAGCGGGCTAGTCAAGCTCGGATACGAGACGTTGCCGGGCGAACATCCGGTGGTGCCGCTCATGCTGCGGCAGACCGAGCGGACCGCGGCGCTGGTCGCGCACCTTCGCCGCAACGGCATTCTCGCCACCGGGCTCAGCTATCCCGTCGTGCCGAAGGGCGCCGAGGAGATCCGCTTTCAGATCAGCGCCGACCACACGCCGGCCGACATCGACGAGGCGCTCGACGCGCTCGCCCGCTTCGAGCGTTGAGCAACCGCCGGCTGGCGCGCTGGAGCGAGGTCGCCTCAGGTCGAATCGCTGCCCGCCGCCGGTCGTTGTCATTGCGAGCGAAGCGAAGCAATCTCGCGCAGAGGCAATTGGGCCTTGAGATCGCTTCGTCGGCCTTCGGCCTCCTCGCGATGACATCCAAGACAAACACGCTTCAAAAACCCTTGATCAGCCCGGCGTCCATCAGCAGCCGGTTGAAGCGGCGCGCCTCCGCGCCGCCATCGCAGGCGTAGAAGACGCCGCCGCAGCGCTGAAGAATCTTTTTCTGCTCGACGAAGCTCGGGTCGAGCGCAATTCCCGCCGCCTCCAGGATCACGAGCGGCAGGTAGGCGGCCTCGAGTCCATCGCGCGCGGACGCCATGCTCGCCGGCGTGAAGTTGATGGCGTCGATGGCGTAATAGGTGGTGAAGTAGCGCGGGTCGTTCGCCTTGATGCGCCGTGCGATCGCGGCCGGCTCGAGCGCGGGGTCGAGCATTTTGGCGGAAATGGTGGGCTGGTGGTCGCCGAAGCGCACCACCAGGAAGGAATCGTCTGGAAACTCGCGCGCGAGGCGCGCGCGAAAATCGGCATAGTCGCGCGCGCTCAGGGTCTGCCGGCGGATGTATTCGTCGATCTCGACGCCGTTGCCGGGCGCCCGCCAGTCCGGCGTCAGTTCGGGTCGATAGACCGTCGTCCAGGGAAAATGATTGGCGGTCACGTAGGCGAACACAAACAGCGGTGCGGCGCGCTCGCGCGCGATCACGCGCGCGGCGTGATCGAGGTAGAAGCGATCGGGCTGCATGTCGTCGGGCGCGCCCATCCCGGTCTGGTCGATGAAGCGATCGATGCCGACTCCGACTTGGAAGCGGCGGGCGCTCAGAAAGTCGCCATAGGTCGGATAGAGCGAGACGCTGGTATAGCCGCACCGCCGCAGCGCCAGCGGCAGGCCGCGCTCGACATGGCCAGCGGCAATACGCGTGACATGGAACATCAGCCGGCCGAACGAGCGCGCTGAAAGGCCGGTGAGCAGGTTGTACTCCGAGTACCAGGTCGGGCCGCCGGTCGCTTCGACCACGAGGCCGCGCTTGGCGCCGTCAAACGAGCGGAAGTGCCGGTCGTAGCCGGGCGGAACGACAATGCCGGGGGCGGCGGTGACGTCGAAGCTCGACTCATCGAGCAGCGCGATGATGTGGGGAGGTTTGCGCGCGGGCTGGCAGGCCGTCGCGGCCGGCAGCGGCGGCCCGGCGAGCGCGCGGGCGGCGTCCATCCAGCCATGCCGCATGAGTTCCGACAGCGACGCCACGCCCGAGCGTGCGAAATTCGAGACGTGGTTGACTCCTTGAAACGGCTCCCACGGCTGTTCGGGCACCGCCGTCGCCAGCGCCACCAGCCCGGCGAAACAGGCCGTGCCGCCGAACGAGGCACGCCCCGCGCGCACGCGGAACGGATCGAGCCGCCAGATCAGGACCGCGAGCGGGACGGCGAGCACGGCCACGGCCAGCAGGCCGTGTCGAACCTGGGGAAAGATCGCCAGCAGGAAGGCGACGGTGTCGGCGTCGATGATGAGAATGTCGAGGAAGCTCGCCGTGATCCACAGGATGTCGAACTTGAAGCGCGACAGCGCGACGACGGCGACGAGCACGACAAGCGAGATCGCCGCTGCAAGCCCCGGCCGGCGCACGAGGAGGAGCCAGACGAAATTCAGAAAACCCCAGGCCAGCAGCGACAGCGCAACTCCGAAAAACGTGTATTCGGTGGCGTAGATCAGCGCCAGGGCCCCGAGGTGGACCGCGGCGAGAAGCGCGGTGCCGGCGGCGGCCTGCGGCCGGACATTCGGCCGCAATACGCGAGACAGGCTGACAAGGGCCATGAATCTAAAGGCCCTTCACCAGGCCAGCGTTGATCAGGAGACGATTGAAGCGGCGCGCCTCGGCGCCGCCGGCGCAGCCGTGGAAAGCCCCACCGCAGCGCAGCAGGATCCGCTTCTGCTCAGCGAAGGAGGGATCGAGCGCAACGCCGGCGGCTTCCTGCACCACGAGCGGAAGGTAGGGACCTTCGAGGGTGTCGAGCGCAAGCGCGAGGCTTGGCGGCGAAAAATTGATGACGTCGATGGCGTAGTAGGTCGTGAAGTATGTTGGATCGAACGCCGCGAGGCGGCGCGCGACGGCTGCCTTGTCGAGGGTCGGCTCCATGATGTGCGGCGCAAATTCCGGCTGGTGGTCGCCATAGCGCACCAGCAGGAACGACTCGCCCGGAAAATTCTCTCGCAGGTGCGCGAGCAACTGGCCGTAGTCGCGCAAGCTCATCGCCTGCCGGCGCAGGTATTCGTCGATGCGCGCCGCATTGCCCGGCTCCTGCCAGTCGGGCGTCAACTCGGGCCGGTAGCGCGAGTCCCAGGGGAAGTGGTTGGCGGCAAGGTAGACGAGCAGGAACATCGGCCCGTCTCGGTGCTCGCGCGCGATCAGGCGGGTGGCGGCCTCGTAGTAGAAGCGATCGGGCTCGAATCCGCGCGCGCCCAAATCCTTGGAGTCGAAGAAGTGCTCGATGCCGGTGGTCGCCTGGAAGCTGCGCGCGCTCATGAAGGCGCCGTGCCACGGATAGATCGAATAGGTGCGGTAGCCGCACCGCCGCAGCGCCAGCGGCAGGCCGCGCTCGACGCGGTGGGCGGCAATGCGCGTGACGAAATAGGCAAAGCGCCCGAACGAACGCGCCGACAGCCCGGTCAGCACGTTGTACTCGGTGTACCAGCTCGCCCCGCCGGCGGTCTCGACCACCAGCTTGCGCTCCTTGCCGTCGAACGAGCGAAAGTGCGCGCCGTAGCCCGGCGGTACCCGGATGCCGGGCGCCGCGCGAATGTCGAAGCTCGACTCGTCGTGCACCATGATGATGTGCGGCGGCCGGCCGGCGGGCGAGCAGGCGGCGTCCGGCGCCGACCTCAGCCGGTCCTCGACGACGGCGTCCGATTCCAGAAAGCCCTCGCTCATGAGCGCGGACACTGCGTCCACGCCCGAGCGCGCGAAGTGGGAGACGTGGTTGCCGCCGTAAAAACTCTCGTGGGCCTCGAACGGCGCCGCGAACGACAGCATGGTCAGCCCGGCCGTGCAAGCCAGTGCGCCGCCCAGCGCGTGCGCGCGAGGAATGCGGAATGGATCGAACCACCAGATCGCCGCCAGGAGGGGCGCCGCCACGACCACGGCGGCGCCGACGGCGATGCCCAGGCTTGGAAAGAGCGCGAACAGGTAGGCGATGGTGTCGGGCTCGATCACCATCACGTCCACGAAATTCACCGTCATCTGCAGGACGTCGTACTTGAAGCGCGACAGCAGGACGAGGATGGCGAGCAGCGCAAGCGACAGCGCCGCCGCCACGCTGGGCCGGCGCAACAGCGCGAGCCAGATGAAATTCACGGTCCCCCAGGCGAGCAGAAAGGCTGTCTTCGCCACCAGGTCGGTCTCGGTCCACGCCATGACGGCGAGGGCGGCGACATGAAGGGCTGCGAGGAGAGCGACGCGCTGCGCGAACGGGCTAGCTTCCGCCGCCGTGGGACGCCGGGTGAGAGGGGAAAAATCGCTCGACGCCATGGGGAAGCACAGTCCGGCGCGCGCCTGGAGATCGAGCCCGGGCATCGGCGCGGTCGACTGTCATCATCGTGTAACAAAACCGCCGGTGCAAGGGGGCATGCCGGTTAGTCTTACCTGCCGCGCAGCCGGCTGGCGCTCGGATCGCTCACCAAGACCACGAACCCAATCATGGCAAGCGCCACGACGGCGGCGAGGACGTCGAAGGTGGCCGCATAGCCGAGGCTCCCGATCAGGTAGCCGGCGAGAATGGAACCGGCCGCCTCGCCGATGTCCCAGATCGTCCCGAACACGCCCATGGCGGCGCCGAGGCGGCGTGTGGCCACGAGGTCGGCGATCAACGCATTGGTCACCGGCGTGACGGCGGCCACGCCGAGGCCGAGGATCGGCGCCAGCGCGAGCAGGCCGCCAAAGCTTGCGGTCCGGAACATGAGGGCCAGCGCGACGGCGCACAGCGCAAGGCCGGCGGCGATCACCGGCTTGCGGCCGAGCCGGTCGGACATTCGCCCGGCCACCGGCTTTGCGGCCATGGCGGCAACGAGCTGGGAGCCGAGCACGAGGGCGATCTCGGCATCGTTGAGGCCGGTCCGCTGGGCATAGACCGGCAGAAAGCCGAGAAACGCGCCGTAGCCGAGATACATCACCGCTTCGATTCCTGAGGCGATGAGGACCGGCGGTGTCGCTACGACCTCGCGCACGCCCTGCCAGAAGGCGCGCGCCTGGCCGGCAAGGGTGGCCGAGGGCGCGGTCCTTTCCGGCTCGGGCAGCACCAGCACGACGAAGAGCGCGAGCACGCCAAAAAGCCCGACCAGCAGATAGGTCGCAGCAAAACTCGCGCTGTAGAACAGCACGAACCCGCCCAGGAGCGGCCCCGCCGTCGCGCCGACATCGTTGGCGGAGGAAAACCAGCCCAGGCGCGCGCCGCGGCTTTCGTGGGCAAGGCTCGCCACATAGGCGGCCGCGACCGGGGAAAAGATCGCGGTGGCAAAGCCGTGGACGAACCGGAGTGCGAGCAACGGCGCCGGATCGTGCACGAAGGGATAGAAGAACGGCGGGACGGCGAAGAAGACGGCGCCCGCCACCATCAGGCGCTTGCGCCCGAGGATGTCGGAGAGCGCGCCGGCCGGCAGCTTGATGAACACGCCGGTGACGGTGGACGCCGCGACGATGACCCCGAGCAGTTCGGGCGTAGCGCCCAAATCCTCGGCGAAACGCGGCAGCACCGGGCTGCGCGCCATCTGGTAGCCGAGGCGCGCCAGCAGGCTCGCGAACACGATGGCGAGGAAGGCGCTCATGACATTCGACCTCCCGCGGCCAGCGGGATCACTCCTCCGCCTCCGCGTGCGGCAGGTGCGCCCAGCGCCGGTCCGGCCGTTTCACCGGCAGCGCGCCGGTGGCCGGCAGGCGCGCAAGCTCCGGCGCATCGAAATCGACCGCCGGCATGCGGTTGTCGAAGCCGACGTTCTTGTGCGTCACGCTCATCGACAGCGCCACCGCCACCTCCGCGGCGATGAGGCCGAGCTTGCGCGCCGCCACCGCGATGCGCGTCTGGCAGCGCGTGTCGACGTTGTTCATGCTGGCAGCCTTCGCGGCCGAGCCGACCGCGATGCCGAGATCGATATTGCGCAGGTTGCATTGCGGCCCGGCGAACTCGAACGCGTCGCTCGCCTCGCGCAGCTCCTTCGTCGCCGCCATGAACTCGGCGCAGGTGGCGTAGCCGCAGGCGCCGCAATCGTAGATCGGCGGATACCAGTGGCGCAGCCCGATGAACAGCACGCCGTCGATGCGCTCGGCCATGGCCGCGTCGCGGAACCAGATTTCCTGCCGCCGCTCCTTGCCGCGCGCCCGCATCCAGTCGGCGAGCCGCTGCAGCGTCGGCCGGTCGTCCACCAGCACGGTTTCGATGAACGGCGGCTTGCCCCTGAGGAAGAGCTGGCCGCCGGATTTCGGCGCGGTCACGGCCGCCGCCGCGCAAAGCCGGCCCACGGTCTGCACGATGGCGCTGCGCATCTCGTCGATGTTTGCGAGCATGGTCGATGCCTCCTCGAATGCTGATTGGAGATGGCGGCACGCGAACGATGCGAGCCGCGCGGAGGCAACTCGACGCTGCGCGCTCGATGATGTCGGAAAACGGGATTGATCGGCACGACGGTCACCTCCTCCGCGCGCGCGTGCGCGGACCAGCAGAGCTTGGACGGGTGACCGTCTTAGGCGGGGCGTCTGCCAGCCCCACGGACAAAGCCTACCACGAGACTTGGCGCGGCATCAAATCGAGATTCCGATCCTGGGCAGGAGCCACACCATGACAGCATAGAGAACGACGGTGAGCGCACAGGATGCGATCAGGGAAGCCCAAAAGCCGACGCCGCCGCGCAACAGGGCCGCAAACACCACAAACATCGGCAGCGTCGGCAGCACGAGCCAGAACGTCGCTTCCGCGTGCGCGGCAATCCGATCCGCGTCGCCCGTGTCGCGCCACAGCCACAGGATGGCCAGGATGGAAACGAGCGGCAGCGACACGATCAGCGCGCCGAGCGCCGGCCGGCGCTGCGCGACCTCGGACACGATCGTGACGATGACGCCGGACAGCGCCGCCTTGACGATCAGGTAGAGCATGGTGGCCTCCAAGCCTCTCTGCCCGTTCGCGTGAGGATCGCAATTGAGGCTCGCGAGCCCCTGGTGCCAGAAGGCGCGCTGCCTGCCTGCAGGCAGGCGGAGACGGGGAGTCAATTGCGGCTTCGATCGACCAAAGCCCTTTGCTTGATCCACGGCATCATGGCGCGCAGCTTCTCGCCGATCTGCTCGATCGGGTGGGCGGCCATCTTGGCGCGCATCGCCTTGAACGAGGTCTGGTTGACCTTGTTCTCCAGCATCCAGTCCTTGACGAATTTTCCGGACTGGATGTCGGTGAGGATGCGCCTCATCTCGGCGCGCGTGGCCTCGTTGATCACGCGCGGTCCCGACACGTATTCGCCGTACTCGGCGGTGTTGGAGACCGAGTAGTTCATGGTGGCGATGCCGCCCTCGTAGATGAGGTCGACGATCAGCTTGACCTCGTGCACGCACTCGAAATAGGCCATTTCGGGCGCATAGCCGGCCTCCACCAGCGTCTCGTAGCCCGCCTTCATCAGCTCGACCAGCCCGCCGCACAACACCGACTGCTCGCCGAACAGATCGGTCTCGCATTCCTCGCGGAAGGTGGTCTCGATGATGCCGGCGCGCCCGCCGCCGATCGCCGCACCGTAGGAAAGGCACAGATCGTGGGCGTTGCCCGAGGCGTCGCGATGGACCGCCATCAGCACCGGCACGCCGGCGCCGCGCAGGTACTCCGCCCGCACGGTGTGGCCGGGACCCTTGGGCGCGATCATCATGACGTCGAGATCGGCGCGCGGCTCGATCAGGTTGAAGTGGATGTTGAGCCCGTGGGCGAACATCAGCGCGCCGCCCTGCTTGAGGTTGTCGTGGATCTGGTAGCGGTAGATGTCGCTCTGCAGCTCGTCCGGCGTGAGCATCATCATCACGTCCGCCCACTGGGCAGCGTCGGCGACCTCCATGATGGTGAGCTTCTCGGCTTCCGCCTTCTTGACGCCGGCCGAGCCCTTGCGCAGCGCGACGGCGATTTCCTTGACGCCCGAGTCGCGCAGGTTGAGCGCATGGGCATGGCCCTGGCTGCCATAGCCGATGACGGCGACCTTCCTGCCCTTGATCAGGTTGAGGTCGGCGTCGCGGTCGTAGTAAACGCGCATGTGGTGGCCTTTCGTCGGGAGGAGGGGAACTCAAGCTGCGGTCAAGACGCGAAATCGCGGAAAAAATCAAGCGGTTTGGCGGCCCCGCGGCAGCGTGGGGCGTGGCTGCTTTTGTCTCGCGCGCAGTGCCTTCTTATTGCTCCTCATCCGACGACGTCGTCTGCGGATCGGCTCGCCCGAACACCATCGGCTTGAAAGCGCGCGCGAAGTCGAAGCCC
>DATBWJ010000254.1:0-6765 GCA_036514935.1 Xanthobacteraceae bacterium | reverse complement strand
TGGCGGCGAGCGGCTCGGCGACCGCCTCCAGCACCACCGAGAAGGCGCCGGCCTCCGCGACGGCGCGGGCGTCGGCTTCGATCGGCCCCCACTCGGAAGGATCGCGCCCCTGGGTGCGGAAGCCACCGAGCGCGTTGATCGACTGCGGGGTGAGGCCGACATGCGCCATGACCGGCACGCCGCGCTCGACCAGGAAGGCGATGGTCTCGGCCATGCGCCGGCCTCCCTCCAGCTTGATGGCGCCGCACCCGGTTTCCTTGAGCACGCGCGCCGCCGACGCGAAGGCCTGCTCCTTGGAGCCCTCGTAGGAGCCGAACGGCATGTCGACCACCACCAGCGCCCGCCGGCTGCCGCGCATCACCGCCCGGCCCTGCAGGATCATCATGTCGAGGGTGACCGGAATGGTCGACTCCAGGCCGTGCATGACCATGCCGAGCGAATCGCCGACGAGGATGAGATCGCAGTGGCGGTCGAGCAGCGCGGCGGTGTGCGCATGATAGGAGGTGAGCGAGACGATCGGCTCGCCGCCCTTGCGCGCGCGGATGTCGGGCGCGGTCAGACGCTTCTGCTCGGATGGGGTCGACATGGTTGCGTTCCCGACGGATCAGGTACCGAAGGCCGGCGTGCCGAACACCGCCACGCCGATCCACAGCGGATGAAAGACGAGGCCGAACGCAAGGTACAGGATGGTTCCGACCACGATGGCGATAATATCATTCCTGCGCCCGCCCGCCGGAATCGGCGGCGCGCCCGCATCGCTGCGATATTTGAGCGAGACGCGGTCGTAGACCGCCCACGCCAGCAGCGCGCCGAACAGCACGATCGATCCGAGATCGCCATTGGCGATAAGGTGGGCGAGCGCCCAGAGCTTCACGCCGACGAGCATGGGATGCCTGAGCGCGCTCCTGAGATTGCCCGGAACGTAGGCGGCAGTGATGCAGATGAACGCGGGCCACATCAGCGCCACCGCGATGTGGCGCGTCCAGGTTGGCGGCGACCACAGATCGATCAAGCCGGCGGCGCGATAGCGGGCGAATCCGACCCCGATGAGCACGAGGCCCGCGAGCGAGAGCAGCGAAAACAGCGCCTTGTAGGGCCATTCGCCGAGGCGCGCGATCGCAGCCGCGCGCGCCGGGCGCTGCGGCACGAGCGAATGCACGCCCAGGAAGACGGCGAGCCCGACGACAAGGATGGCGAGACCCATTCCATAGCCCTGCTTGGCGCGGCGTGAGTAGAGGCGATGGCACGCTCGATGGCAAGATCAGCGCTTGCCGGTCTGCCCGGCGCCGCGCGCGGAAATCCTCGCAGCCGACGCGTTCGGGCCGGATCGGCCGGCGCCGAATATCGGCATAGCGCGCGACGACCAGCAAGGCATTTGAGGCGAACACGCGGCCGAAGGCGCTGACGGCGAGCGGATTGGTCGAGCCGATTGACGGCGAGTACACGCAGGCGAGACAATGATGGCGGGAGGCTCATCATGAAACGAATGCTCGCCGCCTGGATCGCCATTGCGCTGTCCACCGTCCCCGCCGCCGCCCAGGACTGGCCGACCAAGGCCGTCAAGGTCATCGTGCCGTTCGCGGCCGGATCGACCCCCGACATCGTCGGACGGCTCCTTGCCGACGACTTGCACCGCAAGCTCGGCCAGCCGTTCGTAATCGAGAACAAGCCGGGCGCCGGCGGCAACCTCGGCACCGACGCGGTCGCCAAGGCCGAGCCCGACGGCTACACCATCGGCATCAGCATCGGCGGCCCGCTCGCCATCAACCCCATCCTGTTCGGCAAGCTGCCCTACAACCCTGCCACCGATCTTGCGCTGATCACCATGTTGGCAACGCAGCCGAGCGTGCTGGCCGTGAGCGCCAGCCTCGGCGTCGGCAGTGTGGCCGATCTCGTCGCGCTGCTCAGGCGCGAGCCCGGCAAGCACAGTTTTGGCTCGATCGGCACCGGCTCGCTCTCCCACCTCGCCATGGAGGCGATCGCGATCAAGAGCGACACGCGCATCGTGCACATCCCCTATCCAAGCTCGCCGCAGGCGGTGACCGCGCTCATGCGCGGCGACGTGCAGATCGTGTGCCTGCCGGCGATCTCGGTGACGCCGCAGGTGGCGGGCGGAAGGGTGAAAATCCTCGCGGTCTCGACCGCCGCGCGCTCGGCGCTGCTGCCCGGCGTCCCGACCCTCAAGGAGAGCGGCATCGACGTCGAGGCCGATGCCTGGATGGGGCTGATCGCGCCGGCCCGGACGCCGCAGGTGGTGATCGCCGCCATCCAGCGCGCGTTCGCCGAGGCGGTCGCTTCACCGGCCATGCGCGAGAAGCTTGCCGCGCAGTTGATGGAGCCGATCCCGACCACGCCGGCTGAGTTTCGCGCGCGCATCGAGGCCGACATCGCGCGCTGGGCGCCGGTCATCAAGGCCGCCAACATCAAGATCAACTGAGCCTGCGACCTCGCAGGGCCGGACCGCTGCGAGCACCGGCGGGAGGGGAGCGGGCGCCCGGCACACGATATGCCCCCCGGCTCGCCTCATCAGGCAAGAGCAATGGCCGCAATCCGCCGCAACGATCGCTTCCGCGCCGTGCGCGAAGGCACGCTCGCGCACCTGCGCCGGCACGGCTGCGGCTGCTACCCGTTCTTCGACGGCTCGCTGCTCGGCGTGATCGCGGCGGCAGCGCGGCCAAGGCGCATCCTCGAACTGGGGACCGCACTCGGCTACAGCACCTTGTGGTTCGCGCACGGCGCGCCGGACGCTTCGATCGACACCATCGAGTTCGATCCTGACCACGTGCGGCTTGCGCGCTCACACATTGCCGATGCCGGCTATGCCGATCGCGTCCGCGTGCGCGAAGGCGCGTTCGAGGCGGTGCTGCCGACGCTCGATCCCGGCTACGACCTCGCCTTTTTCGACGGTTTTGAGCCAACGCTGCGGGACCTCGAACGCCTTCGCGACCTGCTGCGCCCGCGCGGCGTGCTGATCACCACCAACCTCGATTTCGGCGGCGAGGCGCGGCCCTATCGCGAGCGCCTGGCGGACCCACAGCAATGGCTCACCACGTTCGCCGTCGAGGATGGCCGCACGGCGATCAGCATCAGGCTGTGACATCGCGCCGTTGCGGCAAGCGCCTTCATCCGCTGAGCCACCGGCGGATCCGTTCGACCGCCTCGCCCATCTCCTGGGTTGAACCGGCGTAGCAGAAGCGAACGAAGTTGCGGCCGCGGATGGGGTCGAAATCGACGCCGGGCGTGGCGGCGACGCCTGCCTCCTTCAGCATGCGCTGGGCGAAGTCGAAGCTGTCGGCGGTAAAGCGCGAGACGTCCGCATACAGGTAGAACGCGCCGTCGACGGGCATGAAGGTGTCGAGGCCGGCCGCCGGCAGGCCCTCGACGAGCAGGCGCCGGTTCTCCTGGTAGCCGCGCTTGACCTCCTCCATCTCGGCGCGGCCGTCGAAAGCGGCCTCGGCCGCGATCTGGGACAGCGTTGGCACCGAGATGGCGAGGTTCTGCTGCAAGCGGTCGATCGGCCGTACCAGCGTCTGCGGCAGCACCATCCAACCGACGCGCCAGCCGGTCATGCAGAAATATTTCGAGAACGAGTTGATCACCACCGCGCGCGGCGAGAGCCGCGCCGCGCTCTCGGCCGCAAACGCATAGTCGAGCCCGTGGTAGATCTCGTCCGAGATCACGCGAATGCCGGCCTCCTCGGCGGCCTCGACCAACTCGCGCAGGGCGGCAGCATTCATCATGGTCCCGGTCGGGTTGGCGGGGCTTGCGACCAGCACGCCGTTGAGCGCCGCCTTGCGGTGGGCGGCAAGCAGCGCCTCCCCGGTGAGCGCCCAGCGCGTGGCCGCCGAGGTCTCGATCGGCACCGCCTCGCAGCCGAGCGCCGTCAGGATATGGCGCGAGGGCGGATAGCCGGGCACCGCCACCGCGATGCGGTCGCCGGCGTCGAACCATGCCAGAAACGCCAGAATGAAGGCAGCGGAGGAGCCGGTGGTGACGACGACGCGCTCGGCACTGACATCGATGCCGTAGCTCTCGCGATAATGACGCGCAATGCGCGCGCGCAGCGACGGCAGGCCGAGCGACTCGGTGTAGGCGATGCGGCCGCCGAGCGCGCGACGCGCCGCCGCGATCGCGGTCGAGGGCGCCGGCGCGGCCGGCTGGCCGACCTCCATGTGGATCACCCGACCGCCGCGCTCCTCCATGCGCGCGGCGGCCGCCACCACGTCCATCACCATGAACGGCGGGACATCGCTGCGCCGGGAGGCCGATAACAGCCGCTTTGCCGCATCCAGCATCGCCCGCCTCCGCGCCCGCCCCGCTACTGCCGCATTTGGCGCCTTGTTGGCCGCACACCTCGTTGACCGCGCCCGGCCGCGTCCCTAGTGGTGCGACGCCAACGCTTGAGTCCTCTCATTGTGTTGGCGTTGCACCACAGGTATTTGAGTTTGCTGGTGGTCCGGGCCGACGGTCCGGGTACGGACCGTCGGAGTCGGACCACTAGCCTGAGGTGGGACCCGCTTGCATGACCGCTCACAGAACTATCAGGCAGCGGCCCACGACGCCAGCGATCCGCGTGGTGTCGTGGCTGACGGCCGGCGCGATCACGCTTGCCGGGCTGCCGGCGCAGGCGCAACCCGATCCGATGCGCGGCCTGCCCATCGTGCGCGACGCGGAGATCGAGCAGCTCCTGCGCGAATACACCCGGCCGATCCTGCGTGCGGCAGGGCTTGCCAACCAGAACATCCATCCGGTCATCATCAGCGAGCGCACGTTCAACGCCTTCGTCGTCGACGGCCGCCGCATCTTCGTCAACGCCGGCGCGCTGACCGAGGCGCAAACACCCAATCAGATCATCGGCGTGCTGGCCCATGAGATCGGTCACATCGCGGGCGGCCATCTCGCCAAGATGCGCCAGGAGATGGCCAACGTGCAGACCGCCGCCATCATCGCCATGCTGCTCGGCCTCGGCGCGGTCGCCGCCGCCGCCCGCGGTCCCGGCTCGGGCGACGCCATGGCGGCGGCGGTGCTGGCGCCGCAGTCGGCCGCGCTGCGCTCGCTGTTGTCCTACCAGCGCCAGCAGGAGGAGCAGGCCGACCGCGCCGGCGTAAAATTCCTCGCCGCAACCGGGCAAAGCGCCAAAGGGATGTACGAGACCTTCAAGCGCTTTGCCGACCAGATCCTGTTCACCTCCCGCTACATCGATCCCTACGTCCAGTCGCACCCGATGCCGAAGGAGCGCGTGGCCGCCCTCAACGAGCTGGCCACCAACAGTCCGTACTGGGACAAGAAGGATTCGCCCGATCTGCAGCAGCGCCACGACCTCATGCGCGCCAAGCTGCGCGGCTTTCTCGAACGCCCGGATACGGTGCAGCGCATCTACCCGGCGAGCGATCAATCGCTGCCCGCGCGCTACGCGCGTGCGATCTCGACCTATCGTTTCGGCGACATCCGCTCGGCGCTTGCGCAGATGGACGGATTGGTCCAGGCCCAGCCGAACAACCCCTACTTCCATGAGCTGAAGGGCCAGGCCCTCCTCGAAGCCGGCCGGCCGGCCGAAGCGATCGCGCCGCTGCGCCACGCCATTTCGCTCGCGCCCAACCCGACGCTGATCCAAGTGATGCTGGCGCAGGCGCTGATCGCTACCAACGAGTCGCGCCACGGCGGGGAGGCGGTGAGCAACCTGCAAAACGCGATCAGCCGCGACCCCGACATTCCCGACGCCTATACCCATCTGGCGATGGCCTACGGCCGCAGGGGCGATCTCGCCCGCGCCGACCTGGCTTCCGCCCAGGCGGCGTTCGCGCGCGGCGACTGGAAAACCGCGCGCCAGCTCGCCGCGCGCGCCAAGACTCGATTTGCCGTAGGCTCGCCCGGCTGGGTGAAGGCCGACGATATCGCCAGCTACAAGCCGCCCGTGGTCGCCGGCCGGCGATGAAGCATTAAGGGGGAACGTGCCATCATGGGACAGCGACGACCCTTTGAAGGGATTCGATCATGAACCGTTGGCTGCGCGCCATCGTCATCGCCCTCGGTTGTGCTTGGGTTGCCGTGCCCGCCTTGGCCCAGAGCCTTTCCGACTCGCAGCGCGCCGAGGTCCAGCGCATCATCCGCGACTACCTGGTCAGCCACCCGGAAGTGCTGCAGGAGGCGCTGGCCGAGCTCGAGAAGCGCCAGGTCGCAGCCGAGGCCGAAAAAGCCCGCAAATCCGTCGAGACCAACGCGGAACTCTTGTTCCAATCGCCCCGCCAGGTCGTGGTGGGCAATCCGCAGGGCGATGTGACGATGGTCGAGTTCTTCGACTACAACTGCGGCTACTGCAAGCGGGCGCTGGCCGACATGATGGATCTGATGAAGACCGACCGCAAGCTGCGGATCGTGCTGAAGGAATTTCCGGTGCTCGGTCAGGGCTCGGTCGAGGCGGCGCAGGTCAGCGTCGCGGTCCACATGCAGGACAAGTCCGGCAAGAAGTACCTCGAATTTCACCAACGCCTGCTCGGCAGCCGCGGTCAGGCCGACCGGACGCGTGCGCTCGCGGTCGCCAAGGAAGTCGGCCTTGATGTGGCGCGGATCGAGCGCGACATGGCGAGCGAGGAGGTCAAGGCGACCATCGCCGAAAGTTTTAGGCTCGCCGAGCAGTTGGGGCTCAACGGCACGCCCAGCTACGTGGTGGGGACGGAGGTGGTGATCGGCGCCGTCGGATTTGCGACCCTCCAGGCGAGGATCAAGGCGGCGCGCTGCGGAGCAGCCTCGTGCTGAGCCGCGGGT
>DATBWJ010000253.1:0-13400 GCA_036514935.1 Xanthobacteraceae bacterium | reverse complement strand
GCTGGACGGGCGGTCGGCAGCTGCACGATGTCGAGCGGCGCTTCAAGGTACGCGGTCGAGGGCTCGGGCGGTTCTGCGGGTTGAGCTTCGGGCACGGCTGCGGGCGCTTCGGTCGGGCCCGGCTCCGGGGGCAGGGCAGCGACCTCGTCCGCCGCGGCCGGCGGCGGCTGCGTCGGCTCGCCGGTGGGCTCCGATATGACCGCGCCGGCCTCCGGCGTCTGTTCTCCCGCTGGATTTTCGATCCAGGTGCGCAGCGGCGCACGCGCCAGTTCGCGCAACCGGTCGAGCTCGTGGGCGCGCCGCGCATAGGCCAGCACGAGCTGCCGCTCCTGATCTTCCACGATCGCTGGGGGCGGCGCGGGGCGAGGCAGGTGGGCATCGCGCGCCGGCCCGACCGTGCCCGCCACCAGGATCGGCAGAAGGGCGATCGCCAAGGCGGCGATAATGAAGCGCAGCCTAGGCAGCACGACATGCACCGGATGGCATGGCAAGCGACATACCGCGACCTCGCTGATTCGCGGGCCGAGCCATATCAGAGTCGCGGACGTTCGTGAATCGGGGGGCACGCGCGCCGCGCCGCGCGCTTGCCGCGACTCCAGAAATGCCTGCCAGGGTGCTAGGGTTCGCCGCGCGGGCCCGTAGCTCAATTGGCCAGAGCCAGCGGCTCATAACCGCTCGGATGCAGGTTCGAGTCCTGCCGGGCCCACCACACGCGTCACCCGCGATCGTTACAACGTTAAAGCGGGCCGTCGCCGGCTCTCGTGGCAGGCTCTCGCGACGGTGGTTGCTCCCCGTTATTTCCGAAGCTAGATTGACAAAAAAATTCAGTACTGGGCCGGCGCGCCGACCCTATCCGCAGGGGTGGAACGTGATGTTTCGGGTCAAAAGCCCCCAGGACTTTGGCGCGGGCATCGTATTCCTGCTGATCGGCATCGCCGGCGTCTACTTCGCCAGGGACCTCACCTACGGGACCGCCGCCCGCATGGGGCCGGGTTATTTCCCCACCCAGCTCGGCTGGCTGATCATCGCCATCGGCGCCTTCGTCGGTATCAAATCCCTGATGATCGAAGGCCCGCCCGTCGAGCGCCCGGTGCTGCGCCCGATCGTGTTCGTCCTCACGGCGATCGTCATTTTCGGCTACGTGATGAATTATGTCGGGCTCGCGATTACCGCCGTGGTGATGACGCTGATTGGTTCGCTCGCCCGGCGCAACGTGAACCTGATCGAGGCGCTCGTGCTCGGCGTCGGCCTGTCGATCGGGACCATTGTCATCTTCGTTTATGGCTTGGGGCAGCCGCTGCCGGCGTGGTGGGGGAATTGGTAACGTGGAAATCTTGAGCAACCTGGCGACCGGGTTCGGCGCGGCCGGAACGCTTCAAAATCTCGGATTTGCCTTGATCGGATGCCTGCTGGGGACGCTGATCGGCGTCTTGCCCGGCATCGGACCGATCCCGACCATCGCGATCCTGCTCCCGATCACCTTCGGGCTCGATCCGCTGTCCTCGCTGGTCATGCTGGCCGGCATCTACTACGGCGCCCAGTACGGCGGCTCGACCACCTCCATCCTGGTCAACATGCCGGGCGAGGCGTCCTCGATCGTCACCTGCATCGACGGGCACCAGATGGCGAAGCAGGGCCGCGCCGGGGCGGCGCTGGGCGTGTCGGCGCTCGGCTCGTTTTTCGCCGGCTGCGTCGGCACGCTGTTCATCTGCGCGTTCGCGCCGCCGCTCGCTGCCATCGCCCAGCAGTTCAACTCGCCCGACTATTTTTCCCTGATGGTGCTCGGCCTCCTCACCGCCGTCGTGCTGGCGCATGGCTCGGTCGTCAAGGCGATCGCCATGATCCTGCTGGGGCTGCTGTTCGGCCTGGTCGGCACCGACGTCAACAGCGGCGCCACGCGCTACACGTTCGGGGTCTCGGTGCTGTGGGACGGCCTCGATTTCCTGCCCCTTGTGATCGGAATGTTCGGCGTCGTGGAGATCATCCGCAATCTCGAACAGGGCGACGTGCACCGCACCGCGATCGGCGCGCGCTTGCGCGACCTGTGGCCGAATATGAAGGACTTCCACGAGTCCTGGCGCTCGGTCCTGCGCGGGACCGCGATCGGCTCCATTCTCGGCATCCTGCCGGGCGGCGGCGTCGTGCTCGCCGCGTTCGCCGCCTATACGATCGAGAAGAAGGTGGCCAAGGACCCCTCGCGCTTCGGCAAGGGCGCCATCGAGGGCGTGGCGGGGCCCGAGTCCGCCAACAATTCGGCCGCGCAGACCTCGTTCATCCCGCTGCTCACCCTCGGCCTGCCCTCCAACGCCGTCATGGCGCTGATGATGGGCGCCATGATGATCCAGGGCATCCAGCCGGGCTCGGCGGTGATGACGAGCCGCCCCGACCTGTTCTGGGGCATGGTCGCCAGCATGTGGATCGGCAACCTCATGCTGGTGGTCATCAATCTGCCGATGATCGGCATCTGGGTGAAGCTGTTGTCGCTGCCCTACCGGTTGCTCTATCCAGCCATCCTGCTGTTCTGCGTCATCGGCGTCTACAGCACCAACAACAATCCCGTGCTGATGGTCTTCACCGCCGGCTTCGCGCTGTTCGGCTACATCGTGATGCGGTTCGGCTGCGAGCCCGCGCCGCTCGTGCTCGGATTCATCCTCGGCCCGCTGATGGAGGAGAATCTGCGCCGCTCGCTCGTGCTCTCGCGCGGCGATCCGATGATCTTCCTGCAGCGGCCGATCTCGGCAGTGCTACTCGGCTTGTCGGCCATCGTGGTGGCGCTGATCATCCTGCCGGCATTCCGCAGGACACGCGAGGAGGCGTTCCAGGAATAAACGCGGTCAATCAATTGTTACCTCGGATGAGCTTCGCGTATGTCAATCAATCAAACGGTGAAGGGGAGAGACATGACACAGGCGGCAAAGAAACTTTCGTGCGGGGCGGCGGTGGCAATCGCGCTGTCGGCTGTCGCGTGGCTGGCGCCGGCCGGCGCGCAGGCCCAGCAATATCCGGCCCAGGACATCCACTTCATCTGCGCCTTCCCGCCGGGCAGCGGCGCCGACGTGCTGGTGCGCTACTTCGCCGAGAAGGTACGCCCGCTCACCGGCCGCAACGTTCTGGTGGAGAACAGGTCGGGAGCCGGCGGCAACATCGCGATCGAATATGTCGCGCGCTCCAAGCCTGACGGCTACACCATCTTCGTGCACGGCGCGAGCGGTGTCGCCGCCAGCATGAGCCTGTTCAAGAACCCGCCGGTCGACGTCGGCAAGACCATCCAGATCGCCTCCACGATCAATCGCCAGCCGTTCATGATCGTGGTCGACGCCAAGTCGCCCTACAAGACGCTCGCCGATCTGACCGCCGCCATGAAGGCCAAGGGAGCCAAGGCGAGCTATGCAACCGCCGCTCCGTTCGGCACGGTCGTCGGCGAAGTCTACAAGGTGGGCGCCGGCGTGCAGGCGGTCGAGGTCAACTACAAGACCGCCGTCGACTCGCTCAACGATCAGCTCAGCGGCGCCATCGATTACGGCGTGCACGATCCGGTCTACGCGCTGGCCCAGCAGCGCGAAGGGCGCCTGCGCATCCTGGCGGTGAGCACATCCGAGCGGCTGAAGGCCAACCCGGACATGCCGACCTTGAAGGAGCTCGGCATATCAGACTTCAACATGATGGGCTGGTGGGCCGCGATGGTGCCGGCCGGAACGCCGCAGCCGGTCATTGCTCAGATCAACAAGTGGTTCGATCAGGTCGTCGGCTCCGAGGAAACCGGCAAGTTCCTGGCGAGGTTCGGCGGCGATCAGCTCATCATGCCTCCGGACAAGGCGCAGGAACTGTTCCTGCAGGAGATCAAGAACTGGGCGGAGTACGTCCGCATCGCCAAGATCGTGCCGCAAGGCTGACCGTCCGGCGCGGCAGCCGAGGCCGCGGCGCTGTTGCAAGAATTCAGCCGCAGGGCTGACAACGGCAAGAAAATGCAGGCGCGCGCACCCGCGCGCCTGATCTCACAGGGAGGAGACGCCATGAGGTGCCTATGGACCATGCGTGCTGCCCGAGCGGCAGCGATCGCGGTTTTGGCGGCGGTGCCGCTCGCCGCGCAGGCCCAGCAATACCCCGCCCAGGACATCCACTTCGTCTGCGCGTTCCCGCCCGGCAGCGGCGCTGACGTGCTGGTGCGCTACTTCGCCGAGAAGGTGCGCCCGCTCACCGGCCGCAACATCATCGTTGAAAACAAGCCCGGCGCGGGCGGCAAGATCGCGCTCGAATACGTGGCGCGCGCGAAACCAGATGGCTACACCGTGTTCGTGCACGCCGGCAGCGGGGTGGCCGCGAGCATGAGCGTGTTCAAGAACCCGTCGGTCGACGTGGTCAAGCAGATTCAGGTTGCCGGCACGATCAACCGTCAGCCCTACATGCTCGTCGTGCACCACAGCAAGCCGTACAAAACGCTCGCCGAGCTGACGGCAGCGATGAAGGCGAAGGGCGAGAAGGCGAGCTACGGGTCCTCCAATCACAGCTCGACCATCCTCGCCGAAATCTACAAGGCGACGACCGGCGTGAAGGCGATCGAGGTGACCTATCGGACGGGCGCCGACATGGTCAACGACGTGGCCAGCGGCCAGCTCGATTTCGCTTCCGCCGACCCGGTGCAGGCGCTGAGCATGCAGCGCAAGGGCGACTGGCGCATTCTCGGCATCAGCAGCGGACAGCGGCTGAACGCAACCGGCGAGCTACCCACCATGACCGAGCAGGGCGTGCCGATGGACGTGACCGGCTGGTGGGCGGCGATGGTGCCGCAAGGCACCGCGAAGCCGGTGGTCGATCAGATCAACAAGTGGTTCGTGCAGGCCGTGGGCTCCGAGGAAACCAAGAAGTTCCTCGGCCAATTCGGCGGCGATCCGCTCATCGAGACGCCCGAGGCCGCGCAGGCGCGCCTGGTCAAGGACGTCACGGCGTGGGCGGAGTACGTCCGCATCGCCAGGATCGTGCCGCAAGGCTGATCTGACCTGCTAGTGTTCCGAGTCTGACGGTTCGTTGCGAAACGTCGGCCCGGAACACCAGCTACCTGAATGTTTTGTGGTGTGTCGCCAACACGATGATCAGGAATCAAGCGTTGGCGACACAACATTAGGATGGACCACCCCTCCAACGACAGAGGCAGAGCGATGAGAAACAAGCAACTGTCGCGTTTGCTCGGGGCTGTCGGCCTCGCCGCCGCGCTGGGGCTTGCGCCGTCTGCGGCGCCGGCGAGCCAGTACCCCAGCCAGGACATCCACGTCGTCTGCGCCTTCCCGGCCGGCAGCGGCGCCGACGTGCTCGTGCGCTATTTCGCCGAAAAGCTGCGCCAGAAGGCCAACCGTGCCGTGATCGTCGAGAACAGGGTCGGCGCCGCCGGCAACATCGCGGCTGAATACGTCGCGCGCGCCAAGCCCGACGGCTACACCATGCTCATCCATGCCGGCTCGGCGGTGGCGGCCAACTACTGGCTGTTCAAGAAGCCGCCGATCGATCCCGCCAAGGACCTCCAGGTCGTCTCGACGCTCAACCAGCAGCCGTTCATGGTGGTGGTGGCGGCCAACAGCCCGTACAAGACGCTCGGCGAACTGACCGAGGCGATGAGGAAGAAGGGCGACAAGGCGAGCTACGCCCAGTCCAACACGACCGGCAAGGTCATGGGCGAGCTCTACAAGATCGCAACCGGCGTGAAGGCTGTCGACATCCCCTACCGCACCGCCAACGACTCGATCAACGACTTCGCCAGCGGCGCGGTCGACTACGGCATGATGGACCCGGTCTTCGCCATCAGCCAGACCCGGGCCGGCCGGGTGCGCATGCTCGCGGTGAGCACGGCCAAGCGCATGCAGGCGGTGCCGGAGCTACCGACCATGACCGAGCTCGGCGTGCAGGGCGTGGAGCTGTTCGGGTGGTTCGCGGCCATCGTGCCCGCGGCGACGCCGCGCCCGATCGTCGATCAGCTCAACAAGTGGTTCAACGAGATCGAGGCCACCGAGGAGACCAAGAAGTTCCTCAACAGTTTTGGCGGCGATCCGTGGATCACCACGCCCGAACAGGGCCAGGCGCAGCTCGTCCAGGATCAGAAGGCCTGGGAAGGCTACGTCAAGGCGGCCAGGATCGAGCCGCAGGGCTGACGTTGCCGCGCGACCGGCGCGAGCGGTGAGCTTGCGTGCATCGCGCCGCAACGGCCCGGCCACGCAGCGATGTGCGGGAATAGCGCGCGGGCTTGCGGCGCGCGCAAACACGGCATTTCGGGGAGGAAACATGCACGCGTTGACACGGCGGCTGTCCGTTACAGCCATGGCGCTGGCGGCGCTCGCGCCGCTTGCCGCGCAGGCGCAGCAATATCCGAGCCAGGATATCCACCTCATCAGCGCCTTTCCGGCGGGCAGCGGCGCCGATGTGCTGGTGCGCTATTTCGCGGAAAAACTGCGCCCGATCGTCGGACGCACCGTCATCGTCGAGAACAAGGCCGGCGCCGGCGGCAACATCGCCACCGAATACACGGCCAGATCGAAGCCCGACGGCCACACCATCTTCGTTCACGCCGGCAACACGCTGGCCTCGAACTTCCACCTCATCCGCAACAACCCGGTCGACGCCCGCAAGCAGATCCAGGTCGCCGCCACCATCAACCGGCAGGCGTTCATGCTGGTGGTGCACGGCTCGCGCCCGTGGCAGACCGTCGCCGAGCTGACCGCGCACCTCAAGGAGCGCGGCGAGAAGGCGAGCTACGCGACGGCGGCCAATTCCGGCGTGATCATGTGCGCCATTTTCAAGGAGCTTGCCGGGATCAAGGCCGTCGAGGTCAACTACAAGATGGCGCAGGACTCGCTCAATGACATGGCGAGTGGCAACGTGGATTTCGGCTGCCACGACCCGGTGTTCGCGCTCTCGCAGCAACGCGAGGGCCGGCTGCGCATTCTCGCGGTGGCCTCCGCGCAGCGGCTAAAGGCGGCCCCCGACTTCCCGACCATGCGCGAAGCCGGCTACGCCATCGACCTCGTCGGCTGGTTCTCGGCGATGGTGCCGGCGGCCACGCCGAAGCCGATCGTCGAGCAGATCAACAAGTGGTTCAATCAGATCCTGGCGATGCCGGAGACTCAGAAATTCCTCACCAATTTCGGCGGCGACCCGTGGATCAGCACGCCCGAGGAAGGCCAGGCTCGCCTGCTCAAGGACATCAAGGATTGGGAGGAATATGTGCGCGTCGCCAAGCTCAAGCCGCAGGGCTGATCGCGTCCGCGCGGCGCGCTCCTTGCGCGGGCCTGCGGCGCCGAGCCGCGGAGGCTATCATTGCGCCTTGCTTTATGGCGTTCTTCTGCGAACAATGAATAATTCAGGCGACCACAGGGAGGGCACCATGACAACGGCATTGCGATGGCTGTCACGTGCGGCCGTAGGGGCGGCGGCGCTGGCGGGGATGCTGTCGCTGACGACAGCGGAGGGGCGGGCGCAGGCCTATCCGAGCCAGGACATCCATTTCGTCACCGGCTTTCCGCCGGGCAGCGGGGCGGACGTGCTCACGCGCTTCTTTGCCGAGAAGCTGCGGCCGATCGCCAATCGCACGATCATCGTCGAAAACAAGGTCGGAGCGAGCGGCGCGATCGCGATCAAGTACGCTGCCCTGGCGAAGCCGGACGGCTACACCATGTATCTGAGCGCGGGCAGCGCCACCGCCGCGCAGATGCACCTGTTCAAGAACCCGCCCGTCGAGGTCACCAAGGCCTTTCAGATCGCCGCGACGCTCAACCGGCAGGCCTTCATGATCGTGGTCGACGCCAAGTCGCCCTATCAGACGCTGGCCCAGCTCACCGAGGCGATGCAGAAGAAGGGCAAGGCAGCGACCTACGCGACGGCGGCGACCTCCGGCATTGTGCTGGGCGAAATGTACAAGGCCAAGACCGGCATCGAGGCGGTGGAGGTGCGCTACAAGGACTCCGGCGGCTCGCTCAATGACATGCTCAGCGGGCGGGTCGATTACGGCTCGCACGATCCGGTGTTCGCGCTGGCGCAGCAACGCGAGGGCCGGCTGCGCATCCTCGCCCACAGCGCGGGCCAGCGCCTGCAGGCCATCCCCGCCATCCCGACCATGACGGAGTCGGGCGTGCCCATGGACCTGACCGGCTGGTGGGCCGTGCATGTGCCGATAGCCACGCCGAAGCCGATCGTCAATCAGATCAACAAGTGGTTCAATCAGATTCTGGCGATGCCGGAGACCAAGGAATTCCTCAACAAGTTCGGCGGCGATCCCTTCATCAGCACGCCGGAGGATGGGCAGGCCTTGTTCGTCAGGGAAGACAAGGCGTGGGCCGAATACGTGCGGATCGCGAAGATCGAGCCGCAGGACTGATACTGGGGGCGCTCGTCCTCGATTCGTCATGCTCCGCGCAAGCGGAGCATCCAGTAACCGCAGGCGTCGGTGGGTACTGGATCGTCCGCTGGAGTTTACCATCGGGCCGGCCTTCGGCCGGTCCCGTTGGCGGACGATGACGACCGTCGATGAGTTTCAACGGCGGCGGGCGGCGAAGACGCAGGACTCAGGTAGCCGCGCTACGGATGTCCCGAGGCCGGGTGCGAACGGCCGGTCCTGGCCACGTTCGCCTCGCCGATCGTGCGCACCGTGTCGCTTCTCTCCTCGACCTTGAGGCGCGCGGCCAGCAAGGTGGCGAACGCCACCGTGCTCTCGATCAGGAGATCGCGCTGCCGGTCGACGGTGACGATGTGATAGCTGTCGTCGAGCACGAGCGTGTCGACCAGCCCGCCAAGCCGGCGTTGCAGATAGCTGGCATTCTTCAGGCTTGACAGGTCGTCGTCGCGTGCCTGCACGATCAGCGCCGGTGCGGCGACCGACGGCAGCTCCGATTTCACCACGTCGACCAGCAGGCAGAGCTGCCGCACCGCTTCGCCGGGCGTGACCAGAATGCCGGCCTGACCGCTGTCGCCGGACTTCATGGCGGCGATGACCACCGCGCGGATGGTGGGGTCCTTGATGCCGTAGGGCGCGCGCTCGACGAAGCGGTACAGCCGGCTCAGCAGCCCCTGCCCGAGCCTCGTCAGCATGCACAGCTTGATCATGAAGCGGTACCACGGCGTCGACCAGCCGTCGTACCACAGCGTCGGCGCGTAGAGCGCAAGGCCGTGCACGTCGCGCGGGCGCTGCGCCGCCAGGTGAAGCGCAAGCACCGCCCCCATCGACAGGCCGCCGGCGATGACGACGTCGCACTCGGCGCGCATGCGGTCGAGCGCCGCCGATACGCTGTCGTACCAGTCGCGCCAGCCGGTCGCCAGCAGGTCCTCGACGCTGCCGCAATGGCCGGCGAGCTGGCAGCAATGGACGGTGAAGCCGCGGCGGGCGAGACCCTTGGCAACGTATTTGAGCTCGACCGGCGTGCCGCCGAGCCCGTGTATCAACAGGAAGCCGGTGCGCGCGCCCGCAAAGGAATAGCTGAGGTCGGCGGTGGCCATGGCGCTCACGTCCTCACGCGCGCGAACAGTTGATCGAGCAGCGCGAGCGCAAGATCGATCTCGCCGCTGGAGATCGTGAGCGCGGGCGCGAGCGTGATGACGTTCTTGTAGTAGCCGCCGATGTCGAGCACGAGCCCGTATCGCCGGCCACCGCATTCGAGGTCGCCCTTGAGCGCCTCCGCGACCAAACGGTCGACGATCGCCTTGGAGGGCGTGAAGCCGTCATGCGGCTCGCAGATTTCGACGCGCAGGGCAAGGCCGAGTCCGTCCACGTCGCCGATCATGCGGTGGCGGCGCTTGAGCTCTTCGAGGCCGGCGAGGAAGTAGGCCCCTTTCGCGGCGACCGAGGCCGCGTAGTCCTCCTCCTGCAGCATCTTCATCGTCTCCAGCCCGACGGCGGTGCCGAGCGGGTTGGAGGCGAAGGTCGAATGGGTGGAGCCGGGCGGGAAGGTGTGCGGATCGATCAGCTCCTCGCGCGCCCACAGGCCGGAGAGCGGGTTGAGGCCGTTGGTGAGCGCCTTGCCGAACACCAGAATGTCGGGCGCAACGCCAAAATGCTCGATCGACCACAGCCGGCCGGTGCGGAAGAACCCCATCTGGATATCGTCGACGACGAGCAGGATGCCGTAGCGGTCGAGCACCTTCTTGAGCTCGATGAAGTAGTTTTTCGGCGGGATCACGTAGCCGCCGGTGCCCTGAATGGTCTCCACGTAGAAGGCGGCGAATTCAGCCTCGCCGGCCCGCGGGTCCCACACGCCGTTGTATTCGTTCTCGAACAGGCGCGCGAATTCCTCGACGCAGCGGCGGCCATACTCCTCCTTGCTCATGCCGCCCCCGGCGCGGAAGTAGTAGGGGAACGGCACGAACTGCGCGCGCTCGCCGAAATGGCCGTAGCGGCGGCGGTAGCGGTAGGACGAGGTGATGGCAGTCGCGCCGAGCGTGCGGCCGTGATAGCCGCCCGCGAATGCGAACATCAGGCTTTTGCCGCGGCAGGCGTTGCGCACGAGTTTTAGCGAGTCCTCGATCGCCTGCGCGCCGCCGACGTTGAAATGCACGCGGCCCTTGCGGCCGAACTTGGCCTCGGCGTCGCGCGCGATGATGGCGGCGAGCTCGATCTTCTCGCGGTGCAGATACTGGCTGGCAAGCTGCGGCAGCCGGGCGAGCTGGCGCGTGAGCGCCTCGTTGAGCCGGCGGTTGCCGTAGCCGAAATTGACCGCGGAGTACCACATTTGCAGGTCGAGGTAGGGGCGGCCGGCGGCGTCGTAGAGGAAGCTGCCCTCGCAGCGCTCAAAAATTTTCGGCGTGGAATAGTGCACGGTGTCGCCGTGCGAGCAATAGAGGGCCTCGAGCTTGAGCAGCTCGCGCTCGTCGATGGCAGCGTCCGCTTGCGGCGCGCCGCTGGTGGCAAGCTTAAGCGGACGGCGCACGGATCGATCCCTCCGCGGCAGCCGGCGCCTCGGACCCCTGATCGAGCGCGCCGATCCAGTGGGCGAGGAGCGTGCTTGCGCCGGCCAGGTTGCCGAACACAAGGTAGGGAAGGTCGCGCACCTGGCAGTGCTCGGCGAGCGCTCCTTTGGCGAGGATGAGGTCGGCGCTTTCGGCGGCGCAGAAGTCCGAGCGCCCGTCGCCGATCAGGATGCGCACGGTGTCGGGCTCCCGCGTCAGCGCCAAACACTTGCAGTGACCCGCTTCGGCGCGGCAGCCGTCGCTGCCGTGCGGGAAGGCGAGCCGCCACCGGTTGTCGCCGAGCCAATCGAGCCGGTTGGCAAGCACCGGCAGCGTGATCCCCGCGCGCGCGAGCATTTTCGCAATGACGCGGTCGAAGCCGTCCGAGATGACCGCCAGCGGGGCGCGATGGCGGCGGCAGAGCGCGATGAACTCGACGAAATGCGGATCGAGCGGCACGTCCTCGGCCACCGAGTTAAGATCGCCCGGGCTCGCGCGCACGAGATCGACTTGACGCGACAGGCACTCGCGCGATCCGATCCGACCCGCCAGCCACTCGGCCTCGACCGTGCGCCACGCCGGGTGGGCGAAGCGCTCGAGGATGACATCGGTGGTGTCCTCAAGCGCGATCGTGCCGTCAAAATCGACGAAGACACGAATTCTTGACGGCATGGATGGATGCGCCCCGCTCTCCGGACTTGTGCTGCGCGCGTGATTGAGAACCGACGCCCCGTCCCGACGGTCTCGCTGGCATGAGCGGCTAGAGTGCCGAAAGACCGCGGTTCGATCAATGGGAACAGGACGGAACGGGCGCCGCCCGAGCCCGGCAGCACCCGGAGATCGAGGCTAAGTCGCTCGTTTGTCGGGCCTATTCGCCACGGCGCCCACCTTGTGGCGCATCTGCAACACCGGCGCGCAAACCCGGCAAGCGGTGGCAAAAATGCGCCACCTGGCGGCGGGGCGGGGCCACGGGCAGCGCCTTGGGCGAGCGCGCTGCGCGGTCAGGCCGGCGCGATCACGCGGATCGGCTTGCCGTCGAGAAACGCGCGAATATTCTCGACGGTGTCACCGAAATAGACGCGGTAGGTTTCCGCGGTGACGTAGCCGAGGTGCGGCGTGAGGACGACGTTGTCGAGTTGCCGGAACGGATGGTCCAGGGGCAGGGGTTCGACGTCGAAGACGTCAAGGCCGGCGCCGGCAATGCGCCGCTCCTGCAGGGCGGCGAGCAGCGCGGCCTCCTCGACGATCGGCCCGCGCGCGGTGTTGACGAGGTAGGCCGTGGGCTTCATCAGGCCGAGTTCCTGCGCGCCGATCAGCCCGCGCGTGCGCTTGCTCAGGATCAGGTGCACCGAGACGATGTCGGCGCGGGCGAACAGCTCGTCTTTCGATGCGTAGGCGACGCCCGCCTCCCGGCATTTCTCGGGCGTAAGATTCTGGCTCCAGGCGATCACCTCCATGCCGAAGGCCTGGGCGATGCGGGCAACGCGTGTGCCGAGGCGGCCGAGCCCGACGATGCCGAGGGTCTTGCCCTCAAGATCGGTGCCGAGCGTGGTCTGCCAGAGCGCGCCGGATTTCAGGTGCGCGTTCTCGTAGCCGATGCGGCGCGTGAGCTCGAGCATGAGACCGATGGCGATGCCGGCAGTGGGGTTCCCGCGGGTGCCGGTACCGCACACGATGACACCGCGCGCCTGGGCTGCCGCCACGTCGATGGCGGCGTTGCGCATGCCGGTGGTCACAAGAAGGCGCAGCGCCGGCAGGCCCGCAATGACCTCGCCCGAAAAACGCGTGCGCTCGCGCATGGCGCAGACGATGGCAAACCCTTGCAGCCGGCGCACGACATCGGCAGGCGCGATCGGCTCGTTGAAGACCGTGACGTCGACCTCGCCGCTGACCGTGGACCAGTCGGCGATCCTGAGGGCGATGTTCTGGTAGTCGTCGAGGACGGCGCAGCGGTACCGCATGGTCATTCCGCGTCCCTGGGTCACCATTGTCTGAATAGGGATCGTCGTCATGCCGACCCGGGGAGGCCGGCACGGGGGGCGCGGATGTTGGCACATCGCGCGGCGGCCGTTAAGGCCGGGCGCTGTGCGGTTTTTGGCGCGAACAGGCGATGGCCGCGCTCGGCGCTCAGCCCGCCGGCTGCGTCGGGCTCATGGGGAGGGCGCGTGCTTGGCGCGCCACTTGGGGCCGGGTCCACGCATGTAGTGGCGCTCGGGACGGTAGGGGTCGAACAGCCAGATCGCCGCCAAATGCCACAGCGCGGCGAGGGCCCGGAGGCTCTGCGGTTTGTGCTCGGCCATGACGATCTCCCGCCGGCTTTGCGCCGACCACCCGGCTCCTCTTTGTCGCGCGGGGGAATGCCGGGGTTCGCACGACAGTCATGCCGCCGATTCGTTAAAAACTGCTTTGAATCCGTGGTTAAGGCGCGCAGGCACGCCGCCGCCCAGGCACGCCCGGAGCGGGCTCTTGCCGCGGGGCGG